>CADDZF010000101.1 GCA_902812445.1 Methylococcaceae bacterium
CGGCGGCCAGGAACGCCAAGTTGAACGCCAGGCCATGATGCAGCCAGTACTCTTGAGCGAGCAAAAGCGCATCGACGCGTTCGAGGCCGGACGAGTTCACGCGAGCCAGGATCAAAGGCTGCGGTGAAATCCGGTATCGGCGGAGCGGATTCGGCGAACCTTTCGCCCGCGCCAGGATGTCGGCTGGCGCGCGCAGGCGCGGATCGCCGTACAGCAGGGCGCCGGCCGCCGCCTGCAGCCGCGCGGCCACTTGGGGCGCGAGACCGAGTCGCTGAATGAGCGTCCGCTCGCGCGCCGCGGCGTGTTCAAAAACATCGGCAAGACTTCCGTCCATCCAGCGCCGGGCCAGCGTCAACGCCGCGGCGCGCTCGGGCGCTGCACCCAGCAGACAGTCGAAATGCGCGCTTGCGCCGGGCGTCAGTGACCAGATTCGGCGGAGGCTCAGTACCGGGTCCAGCACGTTGCCTACCGTGCCGGACAGTGGCGCCTCGAGCGCAGCCGGCTTGGCAAGTCCGTGGCCGCGGCCGAGAAAACGCATACGATCCGTTTCCCACTCGGGCACAGCCTCAGGCGCCTTCCCGCTGGTGATGGTGTGCACCAGCCAGGGGAACTGCTCGCCCGCGCCGCGCGGTCTGCGCCGGGCGAGCAGCGCCCGCTCGGCAGCCGCCCATTCGGTCTGGATGAAGAGTTTGGAAAACGCCGGGTGCGATGCGTCTGCCGCGAAATCATTCAGCGCCACCTCGATAAAGCTGGTCGCTTCGATGCGGCGGAGTCGGCCAGAGAGATTGCGCAAGGTCATCCTTCGTACCTCGAAATTTTCTTCTGGATGGACACAGACCTCCGTGCGTGTCTCGATACCAAAGTCCTCCCGCACGATCACGAATTTGGCGTCCGCGTAATCTGCCGCGTAGCGGGCTGCGGGTTGCCGGGTGGGTTGAAAACCGGCCGACCAGGTACGGTTGTCGTCCACATCGCGCAGATAAAGAAAGAAACCGTCGCGATCTTCGACCCGGTCGCCGCGCCAGCGCGTCAAGGCACAGCCGTTGAGTGCCGAATGACCCGTTCCCGCCGAGGTAATGAGCGTCCGATACGCGCCGTTAGAGAGAACACACGCCGGGGCCACCACGTCAGCGCTGTGGTTCGCATCGTTTGGTCGTTGACTACTCATCAAGCCCGGACCCTTTGCATTGCGGAGCATCTGAATTACCGAAACGCGTGGCCCCGGCTTTACCCGCCAGGGCAATCACGCGTCTGTGGCCGCCTGCGCCGTTCGCGTGGGCCTTGACCCGACAGGGAAAACGATCAGCTCGAAGGCACCGGTCAGCGTTTGGGCACGCCGGGACAGCCAAGGCGGCATCGCGTACCGGTCAGGGCAGCGAGAACGCATTGACCGCGCCGCCCTGCCCATCGAACGAATTTCCCGAACCGACAAAAAGGCGCTTGCCTACCGGCGTCGCGCCTGAGTTGGCCGCACCAGGCAATGGAAAGCTTGCCAGCAGCCCGCCGCTATCGGCGTCTCGCGCCAGCAGCGCGGGTGCTTGCTCGGGAAAGGTGAAACCCGAAAACACCACGCCATCGGCCAGTGTGGTAGGAGCAAAGCTTTGACTTTGCGTCTGCTGCCACAGGATACGCCCGGTGGCCGCGTCGAAGGCGTGCATGCTGGGTTCCTGGAGCGGCAGGTCGCGCGGGTTCGAAGGATCGCAGACGGTTCCCATGAAGTTGAAATCACCGAGCCCGGTTGCGCTGAACAGGCGTTCCCCGTCAAACGCGGCGCCGCCGAAAAAGCCGCCCGCATTGCCTCCGAACACGACGTTCGTTGCCCAGGCCAATTCTCCCTCGGGATGCAGGCTGCGGCGATGAAGGACATAGTAGGTGCCATCCTTGCTGCCGATGCCGACGTACCGATTGACGCCGAGATCGATGAGGTTCGGTGAGGCGCTGAAGTCGAAATCGCAGGTATCCATCTCGCGCGGACGGAATACCCAGCGCACGCGTCCTGTCATCGCGGTCAAGGCGATAACCGCCTCGTGATAGGGCGGCGGCGCGTCGAACTGGCAGTCGGCGGTGCCGAAGAAGACGAGCTTGCGTTTTTCGTCAACCGCGGCCGAGAGCCAAACGTTGCCACAGCCCCGATTGAGACCGCCGACGGCCTGACCTTGATCGTTCAACACCGGCTTGCCGTTGGCGTCCAGAACGGGATCGACCTCAAAGCGCCAGCGTACCGCGCCGGTGTTGGCGTCGATCGCCTCGAAACCGCCACGATAGCCGACCACGCCTAAATTGGAGTGGCCGACGAACAGCAAGCCCCGATAGACGGCGGGGGATGAGAAAATGCGGGTCGGATCGTTGGCGTCGGAAGCACACTCCGGATCGTCCGGATTACCGCAAATGATCCGCTTCCAGCGCAGCGATCCGTCCTTCGCGTTCAAGCTGTAAAGCGTTCTTCCGGCGCCGAAGTAGACCCTTCTCTTGATCACCGCGGCCGAAGAGGTGATCAGCCCGCCATCGGTGAAAAAGCGATCCGGGGCCTGTTCGCCGGGTGCCAGGCAATGCGGCGGAACAGGCGCGACCGCATTTTGGCAGTCGACCTGAAATTTCCATTTGAGCGCCCCCGTGCGCGCATCGAGCGCGTAGAAAAATCCGTCCCACGAGCCGATGTAGACGACGTCGTCGACCACGCTGGGCGAGGCGGTCACGGCATCGCCGGTTGGGAAAACCCAGGCCGTCTTCAGACTGGAAACGTTGCTTGGGTTGATGCGGGAGTGCGCATTGCTGAACGTATGCATAAGGTCCTTGCCGTACATGGGCCAGTCTTCGTCGGCCTGTATCGCCGCCCCGAGGCTTAACAGCAAGGTGCCCATAAGAACGAGTCGTCGCATCATGATCGCCTCCTGTTCGGCGGAGCCGCCTTTTGGCACCCCCGAGCGAGCGCGGCACCCGGCAGCGGTCGGTTGCAGAGCGTGCTCGGCGACGCGTGGGCGGTCTTAAGCAGCCGGTTCCGTGTGTTTTATAGAGCGAATACAGCGTTTTTACAACAGGCTCACGGCGTTCACGGCCGGTACCAGGAAGGTCCTGCGGGCTTCGTGTCACGGCCGTCCCCTCAATAGTGGAGCACGACTTCCGCGGGGAATTCCTCGATGGTTGCTCGATCATCGAAAAATGTGTTCGCGGCCTTGCCGTTGACGGTCATGGCCTTGATCGGCTGCGGGAGCGGAGGCTTTACCACGATCTTGCCCGGCGGCAGCGTGATGTCGCCGGAAAAACGCAGGCGCAGTTCGCCGGGGCTTTCCTGGCGCAGCAGGTAATTCAAGGTTCCGTACCACGTCGGCAGCCGTTCCACGGCCACACCGGCCTCGTTTTCCAGCCATTCGCGCGGTATGCCGGCGGCGATGACCAGGGAACGGTCGGCCTCCTGTTCGAATACGAAAAGGCTGCGTAGGGAGCGGATAAACTCGGCGCCGATCCAGGTATGCGGCATGTCGCCGAGGAACTTGGGCGCCCTGGCCTCGCGCCAGACGACTTCGGCCCACTGGTTCCAGGCGGGGGGGCGCCGGTCCGCCATGAAATAATCGAGGAGCTCCCAGGCTTTGGTTCTCTCGCCGAGGCGGATAAAGGTTTCAATCAGACGCAGTTCGTAAGGAGCATAGGCGTTCCAGTCGATCTCGTTGCGGCGGCGCTTGGTGAAATACTGATAGTAATCCTCGAGTGTGCGGGCCAGTGCGGCGGGAGGCAAATTGAATTGCTCGCCGATCGGGGCAACGGCGATCGCCGTTGAGGCCGGGTCGAAATCCCCGAGCTCCACCGAGCCCGGAAGGTAGTCGATTTTGTGCTTTTTAAGGACGCGATCGAGGGAAGCGTAGACGCTTCTCTGGAAGTCATCGCGCAGAGCGGCGAAGGCCATCGCGTGTTCCTGATCGTTCAGTATATGGGCCAGAGCGGCGGCATCCTTGAGTCCTTTCAAGGTCCAGAAATCGTCCCAATAGGCATGCACCGGCTGCGAGGAATAGCCTTCATGACTGATCGATTCGGGCATCAAGCCTTGGTAAGGCAGATTAGCCGTCTTCTGAAACTCCTCTGTCAGGCGTTGCTGACGCAGACCGTCGATGTACTCGACCGCCTTGACGATATGCGGCCACATCGACTGCACGAAGCCGACGTCGCGCGTGTAGCGGTAGTACTCGGCGAGCGCGTAGATGAATTCGCCCTGACTATCGTTCTCGGCGACGCTGTCCGGGCCGCGGAAGTCGACGCAGCAGGCGATTTTGCCGTCGGCAAACTGAAATTTCGCGTACCACTTGATGAAGTCGCGCACTTGCTCGGTATAGCCCATGCCGAGGAGCGCGGCCGAGATCAATGCGCCGTCACGAATCCAGGCGCGGGCGTACGTGCGCGAGCCAGGCTGTAGCGCGGCGCCATCCTGATTGATGAACGTATAGGCAAGCGTGCTTTTCAGGGTATCGAGCAGAGGCTGTGCCCGGTCCGGCAACTGCAGCTCCACGCGGTTAAGTTTCATGTCCCAATAATCCAGGGCTTCCTTGAGCTGCTGGCGGCCGAATGCGCCGCCATCGCCGGCATGGGCGTTCACCGCTTCGAACAGCTTGCGTGAATCGTAAAAGGGAATCGCGATATAGATTTCGCGAGAAGCTCCCGGTTGCAGGTAGAGATCATATTCCAGCGCGCCGGAGGCATAGGCAAACGACGGGCTCGCCACGTGCGTCTGAGCCGGCAGATTGCCTTCCAGCAGGTAATCGGTGATTGAACCCTGGTCGAACGGGGTGGCGCCAAAATGGCTCGGTTCGGTCAGAGATACGATGGCTTTCTGGCGATTGACCGTCACCGTGCGCCCATCGTAATCAAGCTCGCCGATCTCGGCCGTGCCGCCCTGCATGTTGAGCGACTGCCATGGTGGATTCACCTGGAACGGGCGCACGGCAAGGAACAACTTGACCTGTTTGGCTTCGTAGCCGGTATTTTCCACCCGGTAGCGAGCATAAAGCGTGGAAGAGCCGGGTTCGCCCGTCGCGAAGGCGGTGGTTTTCAGCGTCAGCGCGCGGCGATCCCAGGTGACCGAAGGAATGGGTAGATAGCCTTTCTCCAGTTCCTGCGCCGACTCGACATCATTCCAGGTCGTCAGCGTGCCGTCGGTGTAGAGGAACGGTTCGATGGAAAACGCGCCCTTGTCGACTTCGAGCGCGGCGACTTCGTTCAATAGCCCTTCCTTGTCGTCGACGTCGGCACCGATGACCGTCCAGTAAGTCTGCTCGCCAGAGAAGTACTTCGGGTACAGCCCTCTGGCCGCGTCGCGGGCGACGGCTTCGAAAAACTGGTTGGGCGATGCGGAAAATTCAAAAGGCTTGACCGTGACGGCGCGGACGCCATAGCCTTGCCCGCGGCTGCTTTTTTGCAGGTCAAGCCGGACGTAGCGCGATTCCACATCCGGCATGTAAATGTAGTCGCGTCCACCATTGCCCTGAGCGACGGTATAGACTGTCTGCCAGGTCTTGCCGTCATCGGAGATCTGTACCTGGTAGTGGGTTGCGTAGTCCTCGGCGTCCCAGTCAATCACCAGCCCGCCATATTCCCGCTTTTTCAAAAAATCGATCATCAGCCACTGGCTCTCGGCGAGGGTTCCACTTTTCCAGCGCGTCGCAGGGTCCTCATCGAGCGCGGCTTGCGGCCCCTGGTTATCGGTGGCGGTGGATGCCTGGGCGACCGGCGTCAGATTGTAGGAGCCTGAAGGATCGAGTTTTTCGAAGCGGAAATCGTCGATCCAGATCGAGCCGCCGCCCCCCGTGCTCGAAGTAATGGCGAACTCCACCGCGCCTACCTGTTTGAGGGGAGCGCCGCCAGAGGGGCCCCAGGCAAACTGAATGCGCTGTTTCTTGATGCGAACCCGCTGCCATTCCACCGGAAACTTGAAGTTATCCTGTTTTCGCCACCAGACATTGTGGCCGGAAGGATCGAGCAGCTTGAATTCGACGTTGTTGGACGGCGCTTCGGCGCGGATATAAAAACTGAACGCGTAGTTTTCCGGTAGCGGGATGGAGAAGGCCTTGCGGATGATGATGAAACCGGCGCCGCCGGCAAAATTGAAATCCAGTCGCATGCCCATCCCGGTACGGCCGAGGTCCTGCGCCAGCTCGAGCCGTGTACCCTGCGAAGCGGAAGCGCTCCAGCCTTTCAGCTTTTCAAAGTCGTCGAGAACGCGCTCATCTGCCCTTGCCATATCGTTCACCAACAGCGCCCAGAAGACGATTATTAATGCCTTGAAGCCGTTCGTTTTTATCATTTTTCTGACTCCTTTGAAATCAAGCGCCGCGACGGGGCGTTGCCATACCGGCGCTACCCTGGCACTGAATCAGCGCCCCGGCCGCTGAGTCGGCAAGATGATCGATGTAGCGAGGCATCCGGCCTTGCTTTATTATTCCGGCCCGAAAATACCCTCCTGGTATTTCGGGCCATCGCCCAGGCCGGTACACGCCCCGCCTTGGCTCATGCGGCTTGGCGCCGCGCCGGGTATCCCTGACCCAGTAATAACTTCAGCGGTATCCGAGAGAGCGCAAGCGTGCCGATAGTTAAGCTCTCGCTGAATATGGTTAGAAAAAAATAGTCTTGATCGGCGCAAAAAGCCGACTTGCCAAACCCGATGGAGCGGTATTCAATGGCAAACCGTGCGTCAAGGCTATTCGAATTTTAATCGGTTCGCCAGGCACGTGCGCAAAAAGCCACAATGCCGCAGGCATGATCGGCCCGCATGAGAGGCGCGGGGCATGCTGCCAAGGGGCGGGCGGGTCGCTCGCGTAGACAGCGAGCTGATCGGTGTTCGATCGTATCAGTTAAGTGGACACAAGAAATTAACAATAAGCACGAGCTGAAAAAAGCGCAAGGCTTTAAAGCCCGTCACCTTGAGGGCGATGCGTGTAGCAGCCCTTCCTCGACGTTCATGGAAGCGTAGCAGCCTACATCCCAGGAACGCGCCAAAAACAATACTCGATCAATGAGGGGAGGTCGTCATGAGATGCTCGATGTTGAAGTTTAGCCGAGAAGTTCCTCCGTCTGCGCGCTTGGCTTTGCCGCTCGTGCTGGCGCTCTCTGCGGCAGGGATTTCGCAAGGCATGGCGGCAGGCTTTGCCGATACGCCGACCCGATCAACCACGATCGCGCTTACCAACGACGGCAAGCAGCTCGTCAGCGTCAACCATGACGCCAACAGCGTCACCGTGTTCAAGGTGCAAGGCGGCAGCAACCTGAACAAGCTCGCCGAAATCCCGGTGGGCCGAGAGCCGGTCTGTGTGGCGGTGCACCCGCGTAGCGGCAGAACCTTTGTCACCAATTCGGACAGCGGCACCGTCTCCGTCATCGATCTGAAGAAGCTCAAGGTGATCAATGAGATCGCGGTCGGCACCGAACCGGAAGGTTGCGCCATCACGCCGAGCGGACAACTGCTGTACGTCGCCAACCATACTTCGGGGACGGTGTCCGTGATCAATACCGGCTCGAGAACCGTCATCGACACCGTGGTGCTGGGGGGCAACCCGACCGCCATCGCGATCACCAACGATGGCCGCGACAAGGATCGCAACGAGCGGGTATTCGTGACCCAATTCTATGCCGAGCTCATTCCGGGGGGGCCTGGAGAAGGATTCGACGATGGTAAGCGCGGCGTGGTGTTTTCTTTTCCGGTGGGCAATCACGGCGCCATCAGCAGGATCAACCTCTCGCCATTGCCCGATAGCGGTTTTGCTGCCGACCGGAGCAAATTCTGTAACAACACTACCGATCCGGATCCCGTCAATCAGACCTTCTGTCCGGACCCGGCTGCACTGTCAGGCGATCCCAAAATCACCCAGGATATCCAGCAGGTTTTCCCGAACCAGCTCTGGTCGGCGGTGATTCGTGATGGCCGTTTGTACCTGCCCAACATCGGCGCCCAGCCGGAACCACCCGTCAAGTTCAATGTCAACGTCCAGGCCTTGGTGCACGTCGTGGATACGGCTACCCTCAGCGAGCGGACCGATCTCCACGTCAATCTGAACGCGCAGATCAAGAACGAGGCGCAACCGGCAAACCCGATCGGCAATCTGGGCAAGCTGTTCGGCAATGACATCGTCGCCATGGACTGCAACCGTGCCGGCACCGACTGCTTGATCGTCAGCCGGGGCGGCAACTACGTGCTACGCGCCAGCGCATCCGCTGATAGCCCGCTGAATATCAATGCGCCCAACGTGGTGCGTTTCAAGACGGGTAACATTCCCTCCGGCGTTGTCATCAGCCCGAATGGCGCGCGGGCTTTCGTCAACAATGAGGTCGATCTGTCCGTATCTGTGCTGGCCCTCGACTCCAATGCCGTGATCGCGAACGTACCGTCCAGCGCGCCGCCCGAGCCCGGCAGTTTCGAACACAGCAAACAGCTCGGCAAACTGGTCTTTTTCACTGCGCTTGGCACGCCCGATAACGGCCTGGTCGGAATGCCGGTTCGCAACATCGACCCGCTGCAGTTCCGCGGCAAGCAGTCGGACAACGGCTGGAGCTCGTGCGGCTCTTGCCACCCGCGGGGTCTATCGGATGGCATCACCTGGATTTTCGGCGATGGACCGCGCAATACGATTCCGCTCGACGGGCTCTATTCCAAGCTCAATCCCGCTCATGACACCCGCATCAATAACTGGAGCGCGGCGCGTGACAGCATAACGGACTTCAATAACAACTCCCGGGGCGTCCAGGGCGGCATCGGCTTCGCCGGCGATCCACCTAACCCGGCCATCTTCGATCATGGCGTTCAGCAGGGCGGCAGCGAGGCGCTGGACTTCGAAACGACCTGGGGACAGACGGTACGAGCGCTCAACATGCCGAAGCCTACGGACCCCAATGTCTTGGCGGCTGGCGCGGCGACGTTCGACACGCATTGCGCGTCCTGCCACGGCGGCGCGAAATGGACCAAGAGCCAGGTGCTCTATCTCAGCAATCCGGCGCTCAAGAAACAATTCGCCGCAGGCGATGTACCGCGCGATCCGGGGTTGACCATCATGGCTAATCAGATGGTTGCTTACAGAGACGCCTTGGTGGATACCGGGACGCTGAACTTCCTTGAGAGCGTGGGCACGTTCAATCCCGCCAGCCCGATCGAGATTCGCGGAACCGGTGGCGCGATCGGCCAGGCCCCGCTGGGCACGGCTGGCTTCAACGTGCCGGCCTTGCTCGGTACCGGCTATCACGCGCCGTATTTCCACGACGGTTCGGCGCCGGCGCTGGATGAGGTGTTCGCTAAGCACCAGTTGGCCACTGGCACCATCGCCAGCGTGCTGACGGCCGAGCTCGCCAACCTGAAGGCGTTCCTGCTTTCGATCGACGGGCGCACGCCGGTCTTCATTTCAGACGGCGACATCTTCAAGGATCCGGCGCGTAATTTACCCTGATCGCCCATCAGTCGCTTTCCTTAAAACGTCCTCGGGCCGGCGATGATGCCGGCCCGAATCGGGCGCTCTTCTCGAGTAGGGATCTCGTGGCAAAAAGCGACCGACTACACGAAGCCATTCGCCAGTACCTGATAAGCTGTCGTGAACTCAACTCGTTCTGTAGTCAAAACGGCTGGATCGAAAACGAATCCTTGGTCTTCGAAGTGCAGGCGATCGAGGAAAGAAGCGCCGTTGTCGCGGTCAGGTTTACTGAAGTCATCATGGAAGGCTCCGGCTGCGTAGCTGATCGGATCGCCTGTTTCGGCAAGCTGAGACTGTTCTTCGACGAGGCGGGAAAGGTCACAGCGGCCGAATCTGCGTAGCCCCCCAACAACCCCTCGTGGCTGGCTGGCATTCGGCAGACACGAGCGGCCCTGCCGCTAGCGTCTGGCGGAAAGCTCTAAGCCCTCCCTCTGCCTCAGGTGCTTTATTCTCTGTTGAAGATAAAGGAAGGATTTTTCAAGCGGTGCTTCGTCGTATATCATAAGCGCTCGCCTGCACAAATCGTGAATTTATGACCGAGCGCATCGCAGAGGTAGCAAGGAATACGCTGGAGACCCGCGTCACCGTACGGCTTGATCTGGACGGCCGGGGGAGCGCCCGGATTGCGACCGGCGTGCCTTTTCTGGACCACATGCTCGATCAGGTCGCCCGCCACGGCATGATCGATTTGGCGATCGATGCGCAGGGTGACCTGCGCATCGACGCCCATCATACCGTGGAGGACGTCGGCATCACGTTGGGACAGGCCGTGGAATCCGCCGTGGGGGATAAAAAAGGCATTCGTCGCTACGGACACGCCTATGTCCCGCTGGACGAGGCGTTGTCCAGAGTCGTCATCGATTTTTCCGGACGGCCCGGCCTGATCTACGACGTCGATTTCCCGCGTCCCCGTATCGGCGACTTTGACGTCGATTTGTTCGTCGAATTCTTCCGCGGCTTCGCCAACCACGCCAGGCTGACGCTGCACATCGACAATCTGAAAGGGTCGAACGCGCATCATATCGCCGAAACCGTATTCAAGGCGTTCGGCCGGGCGATGCGGATGGCGCTCGAAGCGGACGCGCGCATGCAGGGCGCGGTGCCTTCGACCAAGGGCAGCCTTTAATCGCTACGCTACCATTTCTCATCGCTCCGAGCTTCAACGATGTCTTCGGTCGCCGTTATCGATTACGGGATGGGCAACCTCCATTCCATCGCCAAGGCGCTCCAGCACGCCGATCCGCTCGCCAAGATCGTCATAAGCTCACACCAGCGAGACATCGAGCGGGCTGAGCGGATCGTATTCCCGGGTGTCGGCGCCATTCGCGATTGCATGGATGCGTTGATCCGGCTCGACCTCGTCGGCGTCCTGCGGGCGGCGGCCGATGTAAAACCCATGCTGGGGATTTGTCTCGGGCTGCAGGCGCTGCTCGAGTACAGCGAAGAGATCGGTCATACCCGCTGCCTGGGCGTATTGCCGGGGCGAGTCGTGCGTTTCGCCGATCCGTTGACGGACGTTCGCGGCGCGCGGCTAAAAATTCCCCACATGGGCTGGAACCAGGTACATCAGGTGTCTCACCATCCCTTGTGGCAGGGCATCGAGCAGGATAGCCGGTTCTATTTTGTCCACAGCTATTTCGCCCAGCCGGCGCTACCGCAGCAGGTCGCGGCAACATCGGATTATCCGGGTCCATTCGCCTGCGCGCTGGCGCGCGATAATCTGTTT
>CADDZF010000102.1 GCA_902812445.1 Methylococcaceae bacterium
GCGCTGCCCCACCCGAACGTTCCCCTGGTCAAGGGCGCCTGTGCGATTCTGGCCCTCACCGCCGCAGAAGTTGACACGGCCGATGCCAAGCCGTGTATCCGCTGTTCACGCTGTGTTTCCGTTTGCCCGGTCGGGCTGCTGCCCCTGGAGATGATGACGCGCATTCGCGCCGGTCAGCTCGAATCAGCGCTCGGCTACGGCTTGAAGGATTGCATCAGTTGCGGATCTTGCTCCTACGCTTGCCCGTCGCAAATCCCTTTGGTGCATTATTTCAAGTTTGCCAACGGCGAACTGCTGGCGAGACAGCAGGCGCAACATAAAGCCGAACAGACCAAACGCCTGGCGGAGGAGAAACAAATTCGCCTGGAACGCCAGAAGCAGGCGATGGCGGCCCTCGCGGCGCAGCGCAAGGCGCAGGCGAAGAAGTCTTCGGAAGCTGCGTGAGCACAATATGAATCCCGCGAGCGCCCCTTTTACCCGCTCCGATATCCCGGTTCAGCGCATCATGCTGATGGTCATGTTGGCCTTGGCGCCCGCTACGCTGTTCGGTCTGTTCGTGTTCGGTTGGCCGGCGTTTTATCTTTTCGCCATCACGGTGTTATCGGCGCCCGCTGTTGAAGCGGTTTGCTTGATTCTAGCGGGGCGGCCGGTCGCGGCGTCGCTATTCGACGGTTCGGCTTTGCTGACCGGCTGGCTGCTCGCCCTAAGCCTGCCGCCATGGGCGCCCTAGTGGATCGGTGCGAGCGGTTCGGCACTCGCCATCGTGGTCGGCAAGCAGGTTTTCGGCGGGCTGGGCCAGAACCTGTTCAACCCGGCCATGCTGGCGCGGGTGGCATTGCTGGTTTCCTTTCCCCTGGAGATGACTACCTGGATTCAGCCCGCGCCCTTATTTTCGACTGCCGCGCCGGGCTTGCTGGACAGTCTCTCGATCACGTTCGGCGGGGCATCGGTCGATAGCGTCGCCGGAGCGACCCTCATCGGGCACATCAAGACCGAGTTCTCTCAAGGCCGCACCTTGAGTGAGGCCTTGGCTTCTGGACACTACGGCTTTTTCAAATCGTTCCTGGGATGGACCAACGGAAGCCTGGGCGAAACTTCGGCCCTGCTGTTGGCGGCAGGCGGCGGCTGGCTGCTGATGAGAAAAGTGATTACCTGGCACATTCCCCTGTCGATGCTGACCGCGGTCACGGTGTTGGCGTGTGTTTTCACGCTCGCGGACGGTGAACGCTATCCGGGTCCGCTATTTCATCTGACATCCGGCGGCCTGATACTGGCTGCCTTTTTTATCGCTACGGACTACGTGACCTCGCCCAACAGCCGTGGCGGCCAAATCCTCTTTGGTGCCGGTTGCGGTGTAATCGTGTTTGTCATCCGCACCTGGGGCGCCTTCCCGGAAGGTGTGGGGTTTGCAGTGCTCTTGATGAATTCACTCACGCCGGTGATCGACCATTATGTTCGTCCGCGCATTTATGGACGCGATAAGAAAGGCCGACCGTTGGAATTGTCGGGGGACCGGCAGTGAGCAGCGTCAATCTGGAGAGCTTGCGCGACTTCGCCTCGAGCCGCTGGCAATCGCTGCGCCGGCACTTCGACGATCTCGATGCCTTGCGTCAGCGTCTGGATTATCAAACGTATATTCTCGCTGCGGCCGCCCTGGCGGCTAGCCTATTGCTGGGGTTTGCGGATCTGGCTACCCGGGGTTCGATCGCCCGGCGCCAGAGCGAAGACATGCAGGCGACGCTCTCGCAGGTGGTGCCGTCCCATCTTCGGGATAACGATCTGTTGAGCGATGTGCGGCGGATTGTAGACGAGACCGGCGAAACCCGGGTATATGTCGCGCGCAAGCAGGGAAACGCGACGGCGATCGCCTTCGAATTCTCCGCCCGGGGCGGATATTCCGGGCCCATTCGCTTGATGATGGGCGTCGGGCGTGACGGTTCCATTCTGGGTGTTCGCGTCATCGCCCACGCCGAAACACCGGGCTTAGGAGACAAGATCGAGGAAGCCAAGTCAAGCTGGATCCGGGCTTTCGAAGGCCATTCCCTCGACAACACCCCGGAGGAACGCTGGCGGGTGAAAAAAGACGGTGGCGATTTCGATCAATTTGCCGGCGCGACCATCACACCGCGCGCCGTCGTGCGTGGCGTCGAGGCCGGGCTGCAATTTTTGCGTCGTCATCAAAGCGAACTGCTGGTACCCGCACAAACCGGGGAAACCTCTCCATGAACGATGAACTCCGTAGAATCACGCGCGACGGTTTGTGGGCGAACAATATCGTTTTCAGTCAAATGATCGGCCTGTGTCCGCTACTCGCTGTGACCGGCACGGCGACGAATGGCTTAGGAATGGGGCTGGCCACCGCCTGTGTCATGGTGATGTGCAGTGCCGCGGTTTCTTATGGACGCCGCCTGATTCCTGCGGAAATCCGCATTCCGATTTTTGTGGTGCTGATCGCCGTGATCGTCACCTTGGTGGATATGATGATGAACGCCTGGCTGCACGAGATGCACAAGGTTTTGGGACTGTTTATTCCCCTGATCGTCACTAATTGCGCCATTTTAGGACGGGTTGAAGCCTATGCGTCGCGCCAGCCGGTGCTACCGGCGACGATGGATGGGCTCATGATGGGCTTGGGATTCGCACTAGCGCTGGTGGTTCTTGGAGCCGCCCGTGAAGTGCTGGGCGCCGGCACGCTGTTCGCCAATGCGTCTTTATTGATGGGCGAATCCTTCACCTGGTTGGAAACAGTGGTCCTTCGCGACTATCGGGGCTTTTTGTTGATGACCCTGCCGCCAGGCGGTTTTCTGATGCTGGGTTTTATTCTGGCAGGAAAGAAAATGCTGGATCGCCGGTTGGCACGGCGGAAAGAGTCGCCAGCATTAGCGCTTGCTAGATCCGCCATGAAAAGCACATGAACGTAGGCGTCTGTTACGCGGAACTGGATCGTCAGCTTTGGCTGCGGCTGGAAGTTCCGGCTGAAAGTTCGGTAGAGGATGCGATTCGCCGCTCCGGCATTTTGCAGCGGTTTCCGGAGATTGACCTGGGCAGCCAGAAGGTCGGTATTTTTGGCAAAATAGTTAAGCTCGACACTGCGGTGAAGGAAGGCGATCGTATCGAAATTTACCGGCCGATCGTGGCCGACCCTAAAACGGTCCGCCGTCGCGTCGTCGATGAGGACGATGATGATTAAGGGTTGAAGCGATGTATGTTTGCATCTGCAAGGCGGTGACCGACAGTCAGATCAGGGAGGCGATCGATCGGGGCGCCTGCACCCGCAAGAAATTGGTCCACTGCCTCGGCGTGGGTAGAGATTGTGGCAAGTGCAATGGCGATGTTCGCGAGTTACTGCAGGCATGCGCACGGCATCGATGCCGCGAGCCGAAAATGGTTGCTATGCTGCCCGTGGCGGCTAACTGAAAACAACAAAAGGGCAAAGCTCATGAAAGGAGACAGCAGAGTCATTTCCTACCTGAACAGCGCACTGACCAATGAACTCACGGCGATCAACCAGTATTTCCTGCACGCTCGTATGTTCAAGCACTCGGGCTTGCACCACCTCAACGAGTATGAATATAAAGAATCTATCGATGAGATGAAGCACGCCGATTGGCTGATCGAGCGGATTCTGTTTCTGGAAGGTCTTCCCAATCTGCAGGATATCGGCAAGCTGAAAATCGGCGAAAACGTCCAGCAAATGCTGCAGTGCGATCTGCAACTGGAGCTGGAAGGCTTGCCGCTACTGCAGGAAGCCATCGCCTATTGTGAAAAGAGTGCCGATTATGTCAGCCGCGAATTGTTGGAAACCATTCTGGAGAGTGAAGAAGAGCACATCGACTGGCTGGAGACCCAGCTCGAACTGATCGACAAGATCGGGCTGCAGAATTATCTGCAATCCGCCACGTAGCAGGGCCGATCAGGCTCAGCTGAGAGCAACGGGCAAAAAATCAGCGGCTCGTGCCCTGTCACGCCATTTTGTGACGAACCGGTTCGGGTTGCCAGTGGGCAGCCGCGAGCAAATCCTCGAGACCGGCATCGATGATTTCGAATCCCATGCGGGCGCAATAGCGTTTCTCCTTGTCCGTCGGCGCCTTGTTCAGCACCCACCCTTTAGTAGGCTCCGCCGCGCCGTAAACGATGTCGCTCATCACCATCCGTTCGGAGTCCCGGCTGAGTGACATGCCGAGTAGCAGGTACTGCTTACCCTGGCGGTATCCCTTCAGGAAAGGCGGAATGGCAAATCCTCCCATCAGTTCGGTAATGTAGTCCACGTAATCGGCGTCCGACGCGACATAAGCGGGCTTGGGAAGCGGGCTACCCATGGGCTTGAAGAGGATCGGCAAAGACCAGTCGGCATCGTCGAGGCAAACCTCCCGGTACTGCGCGCCGTCATGCTGATGCAAGGTAAATCGGTAATCCGTACCGGCGATTCTGGCGAGGCCGCGGATCAGCACGTGCGGCCGGCTAGCGTAAGAGTCCTGCAGCTGAGTGTCGCGGTTGATATCAATGACGTAGCGCGGTTTCCACGCTGCCAGCCATTCGTGCAGCCTGGCACGGGTCCAGCCGGTCTCGCCGTAGGTTTTTTGCAGGAAGCGTTCGACGAAACTCCGCCCACGCTTGAGCTCGAGGTTCATCGCGGCCCGCGGAAATTCGTACATCAGTTTAGGCGCCATCGGTTTGCCATCGTTCATCGCGAGGATCAAACTTTCGCTGGTGGCCGGCATGGGTCTACCGGTATCGACTTGCCTGACGTCTTGGAGAACGCCCGGCCCCAAATAAGGAACGATACGGTTTTCGTATAGGCCGCTCAGGATTTCACCAAATCTATTCATGCGGGTTCTCGTTGGCTAGCGGGCTGCTCGCCCGCATCGTTATAAGGTCGTTGCTAAGTGCTGCGGCCCGCGCTTGCGGCCGGAGCGGTGAAGACTGTGGCGACCGACCGGCCGCGAACCGGACCCATCGAGCAGGCTTCTACCTGATGTGTCGCGAGCATCGGAGGTCAGTCCTCCTCCGGTTCGAAACAGTGCCGATAATCGGCGCAGACCTCACAGGAGGGAGCTCGGCAGATATAAATTCCTTCCGCTTCGCACAGTTGCTTGTAGATGAATTTTTTCCATTTCATATCCCGCGTATTCAGCGCCGCGATGCCAGGAAAATTGAAAATGATCAAATGGCTGAGATCCCGGCGTGACCAGAGCCCTACGTCGTGCCAGAGGTGATCCTCACCCAAGCAGCCGGCGACCAGGATGCCGCTTATCCAAGCGGTTTCATTCGGGTCTGGCCCGGCGCTATGGCGCATGAGGAAATTCGTCAGGTCCTCGCGTTCGAGCATTCGGCTGAAGTCGGTCTTGCGCCCGGATACCGCCTCGCCGGAGATAGCCAAGTCGCCAAAGAAATATCCCATCATCGCGGTGAATTGTTCGGGTCCCAGCCCGAGGTGATCGGGCAGAGCACCGTCGCCGACGCACCAGCTCGCCAGCATCCTGGATAGCCATTCGCCGTTGGGCGAAAGCGTGCCACAGCGGAGCCGGAGCAATCGGTAAATGCTTTCGCGAGTCGGCGCTTTAGGCGCGAGGACGGCGTTCATGGAAGGCTCAGTACTCGACGAGGATGTCTTCGTCGCGGACGATCATCTGGCAGGCTAGACGCCAGCGGGAAGGTAAATCGGTCACCGCAATTTCGTCGATCTCCTTTTGCGTCAGCTTGCCGAGTTCCCCGAGCACGGTGATTTCCTTGGCGGTCAGATGTGCACCCATGCGCTGATTCTTGCGATCCACGCTGCTGACTCGAACCAGGCAGGTGCCGCACTCGCCATCCTGACAGCTGAACGGGATCGGCACTTTGTTTTCCTGTGCCAGCTTGAGCAAGGTCTGCGTATGGCTGCCGGCGACGGCATAAAGGGTCCTATCCTTGTATTCCGGATTGCTGAAAGTGATCAATGCCATGATATGTCCTCGTACGATACGAATTGATTTAACCCGTCCGGGGCCGCGGTCAGGAGTCGGCCTAAACGGGTCTAACCGAGATAGCACCGCCCAACACCTGGGCCTGACAGGCAAGACGGTTATGCTTGCCGGCGAAGTTGTCGCGCAGGATTTTATCCTCCAGCACGGAAGGCTCGGTGAGGTTGTTCCAGCCATCGGTGACTTTCATCATGCATGTGCCGCAATCGCCCTCGCGGCAGCCGTAGGTAATGGCGGAACCCACCTTCTCGGAAATTTCGATAATCCGCGTTCCGGCGGGCACGTTGACGGTGACCTTGATGTCTTCAAAAAAAACGCTGGCTTTGGCCATGGTATTCTCCTAGGGTGTTTTCAAAAGATCGGACATATCGACGACTCTAGCGGCGCGGCGCCCCATCAGCTCTGCTCCGAGATCGAGTCCAAATTGCCGGCACTGGCCAATTTCCTCTGCCGTCGGGATGAGTTTTATGCGCAGCCCCTGGAGCGGAACCCGGAGTTTGAGCCCCCGCAGCCGGTCCTCGATCATGCGCACCGCCTCGCCGCTCCAGCCATAGGAGCCGAACGCCGCGCCGATCTTGCCCTTGACGTCGATGACGGTGAGCGAGGACAGCAGATCCCATATCGGTTTTACCGCATCGCCGTTGATGGTGGGTGATCCCAGCACGAGTCCATCGGCGTCTTCCAGCAGATCGGCAAAGGTTTCGGTGTCGCCGCCTTCCAGGTCGTAGACAGACGCCCGCACGCCTTGGACTTCCTGCGCGGCCGCGTATATTGCCTCGGCCATGCGCGCGGTGTTGCCGTAAGAGCTGAGATAAAAAATCAGCAAGGTCCTCTCGCCGGGCAGGATTTCACTTTTCAGGCGCCCAGAAGACAGTTCCCGGTACCGCTCCACATAGCCGCGGGGATGGTCACGCAGGATCGGGCCATGGGCAGGCGCGATGGTGTGCAAAGGGAGCGGCTCGATCAGTTCCAGGGCGCCCACCACGTATTCCTTGAACGGGCGCATGATGTGCGCGTAGTAATATTCAAAGGAGAAACGGAAATCCCCGGCCTTGTCGTTGAACAGGCGTGGGTCGCAGAAGTGACAGCCGAAGACGTCGCCCGAAAACAGGACCGCCTCCTCGCGCAGGTAAGTGCACTGCGTATCCGGCCAGTGCAGGTAAGGCGTATGGAGAAACATCAGGGAGCGGTCACCTAGATCGATGAGGTCGCCGCTGTCGACGGTGGTGAACGCCAGTGAGTCCCGCTTGAGAAGGGCCTTCAACATCATCTGGGCCTTGTAGGAGATATAGAGCTGAGCCTGGGGCGCACGTTCCATCAGTTCCGGCAAGGCGCCGGTGTGGTCGGGCTCGAGGTGATTTAGGATGATGGCGCGAATCTCGGCGTAATCGACTACCTTTTCCAGACGTGCGAAAAAGTCATCGGCAAACTCCTCCTTGACGGTGTCTACCACCGCTATGCCTTCGCTGCCGCGGACGACATAAGCATTGTAGGTGGTCCCGTTGGCCGTCTTCAGTATGACGTCGAACGTACGCAAGCAAGGATCGAGCGCGCCCACCCAGTGCACGCGAGGCGAGAGAGTTACAGGCTCGAGACGAGCAATGATTTCTTCGACCGCTCGCGATTTCATGGGAAGCTCTTGGCACCGCACGGCTCACTTGCGCCAGCCAGCCGTTTTGCACAGTCATCCACACCGTGGACAAGGGTTAGCTGGCCGCCCAGGCCGATCCAGGAGTCGATCTCCGCCGGGTCGAAGCCGGCCTCATACTTTTCCCCTACCTGGATCAATGGTCGGCGAATCAGCGCGGAATCATCCAGTAACAACGCCATGGCTTCGGTTTCCGTCAACGATTCCGGGAGGATGCGGCCGGCCTTTACCGCGGGTGCGCTGCGGTTGAACCAGGCGCTCACCGGGCGATCGCCGAAAAACCGGCGCAGACGGATGGCATCCCAGACTTCGGTGAGCAGATTCTTTTCGATCACCACGTGGCCCGCCGCACGCAGCAGTTTCTTTTGCTGGGCATTGCTGATGCAGCCCGGCTTTGCATAGAAAACCACTTCAACCATCGTTAGCTCCTCATCACTCCAGCGCGAACTGATTCATTGGAGCGCTCAGCGACCGAAACAGCCCGCATGATCGGGATTAATGCGAGCGAAGCTCTGCCATGGCCTGGGCCATTTTCTCGGGCGGAATGCCAGTCAGCGATCCGGGCGGATTGATTGCCTCTCCCAGCGAGTCGAGAAGGGCGCCTTCGATGGGACAGATGCTCGCGCACTGAGGGACTGCGTGAGCCCCCTCGCATTCGGTGCATTTCTTTGGATCGATGAGGAAATGTGGTTCGGCCGCAAAGATCGCCTGACTGGGACAAACCGGCTCGCAGGCGAAGCAGTTGACGCAGGATTCGATAATTTTCAAGGCCATGATGTCCTCATAGATGCAGGGAGATGGGTCAGCGAGGCGCGATCCACCGGGAACGCCGTTTTGGAGATTGTGGCATCCAGGGTACTGAGCCCTACATTTCAGCATTGGCCCTTCGCGCGGCGGGCGTTTCATCCACTTTGCCGTTCTCCAGCATTTCTCTATAGACGGCCATCACGGCCTCCTCGATAGATTCCATAGCGTGTTCGCCGTTCGGGACGATTCCGGCTTCCTCCAGCATTTCCCAAGGTTCGTAGCCGATCTTGGAGCAAAGTACCGCCTCGCAGCCCGCTAGTGAGCGGACCGTGATGGCCAGTGCCGATTCAGCGTCACCGCACGTTGAATCGCCCGAACAATACTGCTCGGTCTTGCGATGGCTCATGAAGCGGACGCCTTCCGGCGATGCCTGATATATCTGGAATTCCTTAGCATGGCCGAAATGCTGATTGATGATCCCCTGGCCGCTGGTAGCGACGGCCATCAATACAGGTCGCGCACCGTCCGGAACAGCCGGCTTTGCCTTTTTCTGCTGGGTGCTGCGCTTGGATTCCATGTCGGCCATGATGCCTTCCTGCACCTGCCTACGCATTTCCATGGCCGAGGCGTAGTCGATTTCCATTGCATCGATCTTGTCGAGCGTGAACTCCGCCCCCCGATCTTCGCCCAGCAGACCCACTGCGTCGGCTCGACACTGGCGGCAATGGCGCATCATGTTCATGTCGCCGGAACAGCGCTCTTGCAAGTCCATTAGCTCGTCCGGCGTGGGTCCGCGCTGGCCCATGACGCCATAGAAGGTACCGTGTTCTGCTTCGGCGATCAGGGGCATGACGTTGTGCAGGAAGGCGCCCTTGGATTTGACCGTTCTGCTGACTTCTGCCAGGTGTTCATCGTTGATACCAGGGATCATCACCGAGTTGACCTTTACCAGGATGCCGCGCTGCACCAGCATCTCCAACCCTTTCTGCTGCTGGTCGATGAGAATTTGAGCGCCCTTCCTGCCCTTGATGCGGCGGTTTTTCCAGAAGATCCACGGGTAGATCTTCGCGCCGATCTCCGCATCGATCGTGTTGATGGTGATGGTGACATGGTCGATGTTGGCCTTGGCCAGCTCGTCCACGGACTCGGGCAACTGCAGGCCATTGGTGGAGACGCACAGCTTGATGTCCGGGGCATCCCGGGTCAGCATGCGGAAGGTTTCGAAGGTACGCTCCGGATTGGCCAGGGGATCGCCGGGGCCGGCAATGCCGAGCACCGTCATCTGCGGAATCTTCGCGGCGACAGCCATGGTCTTTTTGACCGCCTGTTCCGGCGTCAGCAGTTCGGATACCACGCCGGGGCGGGATTCATTGGCACAATCATACTTGCGGTTGCAATAATGGCATTGAATATTGCACGCCGGGGCGACCGCCACGTGCATACGGGCGAAGTAGTGGTGAGCATCTTCAGAGTAGCAGGGGTGGTTTTGCACCTTCTCTCTGATATGGTCCGGCAGGTGGTTGACCTGGCTGTCGCTGGATCCGCAGGAGGAGGCACTGCAGCCGCCTTCTTTGGCGGTTTCCGGGATGTTTAATACGGGCAGATCCATGGGCGTTCCTCTATGGCAGGTTTTGTCTTCCATCCTGCATGCGACGTGCCAAGCCAGAAGTATATCTAAGTCATTGTATACTCTCTGAATAATTAAGGTTCGCTTTGTTGCAAAGGCGACATTGGGCTAGGCACAGTGTCACGACCGGGACATCTCGGGGCCTACTTAAGGAAACGATGTTACTGCCATCTCCTTGCCTGAGAAGGGACGTGAGAGTTGCCGCATCCGGCTCAAGCTTCTTCGAAGTCGCCTTGCGGGAGTCGGTTTTGGCAACGTCCACCGCTTGGCGATGAATTTCGCGATGGCCGTTGAGATGGCAGCTTCGAATACAGCCCGACGAAAGTCGGTTCAGCTGCCGTCGATCCGTGCGTCTCCCCGTTGTTCGGGGCAGCTAAAGGCGCTGCGACTGCGATGCCAGCCTGCGCGAAGCTATTGCCTCCGCCAGATCGTTCCCCCAGGCGTATCTTCCAGCAGGACGCCCTGGGTCTTCAAGTCATTCCGGATAGCGTCCGCTGCTGCCCAATCCTTGCGCTGGCGCGCTTCGAGGCGAAGCTGGATCAGGTGCTCGATGCGCGCCGTGTCCAAGCCCGCTGTGGCACTCGCCGGGGCCGGTGCACCGCCTTTGAGGAAGTCCTCCGGCAACGCCTGCAGTAGGCCCAGCGCTCCGCCCAACGACCGCAAGAGCGCCGCCAAACGGTTCGCCAACTCGGCATCGATCGCTTTCTGGCGATTGATCTCACGAGCCAGGTCGAACAGCACGGCAATGGCGACCGGCGTATTGAAGTCATCGTCCATCGCTTCATCGAAACGCTGGCGGTACTCGCTGCCGGCTTCGCCGGCGCTATCCGGCGCCATACCGCGCAGCGCCGTGTATAGCCGGATCAGCGCCGAATGCGCTTCCTCGAGCTGCTCGTCGGCATAATTCAGCGGGCTGCGGTAATGACTCGAGAGGATGAAAAAGCGGATTGCTTCCGGTCGGTAGCGAGCCATCACTGCGCGGACGGTGAAGAAATTGCCCAGTGACTTGGACATCTTTTCCTCGTTGACGCGCACGAAACCGTTGTGCATCCACACGTTGACGAATGTCTCGCCGGTGGCGGCCTCGGACTGG
>CADDZF010000103.1 GCA_902812445.1 Methylococcaceae bacterium
GGCCGCGACAGCGAGCCCGACGGGCTTGAACAAGCGCGGCTTGAACTTTACCCCAGGGGTGAAGAAACCTTTCTCCTGACGGGTCTTGACGCCGCTCTCGGTACGATAGACCGGCCCCTTCATGAGGTTATAGGCGCGGCTCTTGGCGAAGCCGCGAATATCCTGGACCAGCGCTTCGAGATAGCGGCTCTCCGGTGTCGGCAGCGCGTTCGCCTGTTGCACCATATCCAGCATGAACCGCGTGCCTTTCTGGTAAGGTCCGTAGCCATAGCCTTCAATTTCCAGCGCGTTCGCGGACGAGCCCAGCATGCCGATGAAACTGGCATAGAGCAACTGGTAAAAATCCGCTTCCAGCCTCGCCGCCTGGCTGACCAGCGCTTCAATTCGCTCCCGTAGCGAAGGTTTAGTCTCCAGCTCCCGCAGGGCCTCCTGTTTGGCTTCAACGTGCCTTGCCGCACTCAGGGGCCGGGTCAACGACCGATATAACGTCGCCTGTCCGATAGACGTCTGCGCGTGGTTGACCGCCTCGAACAGCCGCTCCCCTTCGATGGCTCTGAATGTCGTCTCATCGATAACGCCTTCTCCCGTCTTAGCCAGCGCCGTACCGCGGATATCGGGCGGCGCCTTGGCATTGGCTCGCAAAATGGGCTCATACGGGCTGCCTATCGCTTCGTTCATTGAAACTTTCCCCTTATTCATCCGATCGCGCCGCTAAACCCTACTCCTGAATGGCCATTCCTTCAAGCGTGTGCACCCCGGCATCGCCGCACGCGCGAACCCAGACCGCACGCCGCTTCGGGGACGCTTGCCGGGGGATCATTTCATCGCCGTGAGGCGTTTGCCGTTCCGCCAGTTCGATGCGCGCAGCCCGCTCGAGCCGAGCAAAACGGAAGATGATCGTTGACCTGGCGTTGATTTATCTTGATGATTTGCCGGAACTGCAGGGCTTCCCGCCATGCCGATGGGAAAAGTTCGATTACCGCTTCCGTTAAACCGCCGCCTGCGGCGCCATTTCCTGAAGCGACGGCGCTCCACGCGCTAAAGGAGAGCAAAATCGTGTCCGCTGACTTCAGGCTTTACACTGCCCAGACCTTGGCCGACCTTACCGGCGAAGCCCGTCTGTCGCCCCGCCTGCGCAAGAATCTCAATGTGCATGCCGTACTGGAAGATGGGATTCAGCGCTTGTTCAACGCCATGGAGCCGGGTACCTACGTCCGGCCCCACCGGCATGCTCGGCCTAGCGGCTGGGAATTAATGATGGTCGTAAGGGGCGCCTTCTGCGTACTGCGTTTCGACGCCGCGGGATGGGTGATTGACCGCGTGGAACTTCGTGCCGGAGACGGCGATTGCGCGGTTGAGATCCCGGCCTATGCCTGGCACAGCGTCGCCAGCCTCGCCTCCGGCACCGTGATGTTCGAAGTGAAGCCGGGCCCTTACTCGCCGCTCGAGGATAAGCACTTTGCCGCGTGGGCGCCGCCTGAAGGCGATGCCGCGGCGCCGGCATGGGCGCACCGGTTTGCGGCGGCCCAACCCGGGGAACGGGCGGACTTCGGCGCTAGCGGGGTTTAACGCAAAGGCGATAAGGCCAGCCGCTCCGCTTAGAGCCGGGCTTTTTCTCTGCCGGCCCAGAATCCCAGCCAGCGCTCACGGGGCAGCCACATCTGGGCCAGGGACGTGAAGATCATCACCGTCGAGGCCAGACTGTAGCCGATGCCGCCCAGCATGGTGAGCCAGGCGAAAATGGGAAAATATTTCGTCAGCCACCAGGATAAGATGTCGAGGATGAGAAATACGAAAGGCGTCGCGATCAGGATCAGCTTCCAGCGCTGCGGATATTGCGCCAATCCGAATATCCAGCCCACGAACAGAAAAATGAAGGCGATGCCGAACAGGTGAATGTGCGAATCGCGGGTGAGCGATGCAATGCTGGCGCCTTCATCCACCTTCGCCACTTTCTCGACGTTCTCGAATTTGTTGAAATCAGGCAGTGACGATCCCGCATTGTGACAGCTCACGCAGTATTGCTGGAACAAGGGCTCCATCCTGGATGACCATTGGCTCGCTGGCGAGCCATCCCGCGCCCACTGAATCATCTGGAACCGCACGTCATCCGGCGCCATGGGTTTCATCTGGCCATTCAGCATGCTCTCCAGCTTGGAACCGGAGCGATTGCCGTAATAGCTGTAGACGATGTCATTAATGGACAATCCCGGCTTGCCGTCGGCCATGCCATGGGTCAAAAGGATCTGTACGCCCGCCATCAGCAAGCCGGCACCGATGACCAGGAGAAAGCCGGTATATAACACCTTGTACGTCGTGGGAAGGCGGGCGAGTGTAGTGGTTTCGATCATTTTGGCGACCATCCATCTGCAACGTTAAACGGGTAACACACACTATGACCGCCTCGTCCGAAACGGCCCTTGTCACGAAAAACGCGACCATCCGCTGGCGCGATCGTTGCCGCATGCCCGACGCCTGCGCGTCCGGTTGCGGCCCGCCGATAGAGCGCAGGGAAAGCGATCCATCCTCTGCCGTTCGCATTATGGCAATAGCCGCGCTATGCGTAAACCGCGAAGAGGTATCTCAATTCTTCAGACCGAACACGGCCTCTGCCGCCATTGTGCCGATTTCTGGAGCGCACTGGCGCTTGGGCGCTGGATGGCCCTTTGCAATAGTTTAATCAGCGGTGTTTTCCTGCTCTCGATCGAACAATACTAAAAACCCCGGCAATACCAGGAGCACCAGCGGCAGTTGGACAATCAGTCCGGATACAATAGCAATTGCCAAGGGCTGCAGCATTTCCGAACCGGCGCCGATGCCCAGTGCCAGCGGCATCAGCGCGAGAATGGCGGCCACGGTGGTCATGGTGATCGGACGCATGCGGTTGTTGCCGGCCATGATCATGCGCTGAATACCCCTCTCTGAAGCAGGCAGGCTCTGGTATTCCGAATAATAAAAGATGCTGACCTCGGTGACGATGCCGATCACCATGGTCATGCCCATCATCGCCGTGATGTTCAATTCGATATGGGTCAGCCACAAGCCGACAAACACGGCCGCGACGGCCGACAAGGTGGTCAGCATCATCGCCAGCGCCACATGAAACTGCTCGTACAAATACAGCAACAGGATAAAAACCAGCGCCACCGCCGCGACAAAGACGATGATCAGGCCATGGAAGGCGAGGCGCTGCTGCTCATACAAACCGCCCAGCACATAGTAAACCTCTTTCGCCAGCATACCGGGCTGATTCAGGGTTTTGACGACATCGGCGACGGCGGAGCCCATGTCCCGGCCGCTGATGCGCGCCGTAACGGCCACCATGCGTTTTAAGTTATCACGGGCGATTTGCGCCTGCCCGCTTTCCGTGGCGATTTCCGCGATGCGCTTGAGCGGCACCCAGTGGCTTGTAGGAGAGCTGTTGGAGGCGCTGCTGGAAGAGCCATTGGGTACATTGCCAGGGGCAGAATTACCGGAAGGCGCCAGAATGCGCAATTGATCCAGCGCCCGCATCGTTGAACGTTCGTTTACTGGTATCCAGACCCGCAGGTTAACCATCTTGGGCCCTTCCTGTAATTGGGTGGTCACGCTGCCCGCCAGGTAATTGTTGAGGGTCTGTTGGACGGCGGCAGGGCTGAGTCCTTCCAGGGCGGCTTTATCGCGTAAAACCCGGATATTGACCGCATCGCCTGCCGGAATGACGCCGTTGTTAAGGTCAACGACGCCCGCTATTTTTGCCAGGGCCAGAGCGACTTTACTCGCCAGTCGTTCCAATAACGGACCGTCATCGGAGTACAGTTTGACTTCAATCGGCTGCGGCACCGCCGTTAAATCGCCGATCAAATCTTCCATCAGTTTGGCGAGTTCTATGCCGAGTCCCGGGACCTTAAGGCCAATCTGTTCCCGGACGCTGTCCATGACCTCATCCTGACTGCGCCGGGGCAAAGGCGTTAAACGCACGAAAAAATCGCCCTGATTGGCTTCCTTAAGGGAGCCTCCCAAACTGTTGCCGGTGCGGCGCGAATAGGTCTCCACTTCAGGCGTCTGGCGCAGAATGGTTTCGACCTGTCGCAGCAAGCGATCCGTTTCCGACACGGAAGTGCCCGGCGCGGCCCGGTAATCGAGAATGAAACCGCCCTCGTCCATCGACGGCATAAAGCCCGAGCCAGTTTTCTGCCAGCCGAGGAAACCGGCCGCCAAAAGCGGAATCAGCACCGCCATGATGAGCCAGGGCCGTGGCAGCATCACCTGCAGCAGGCGTTGGTAGCACCGATGACACCAGCGCGTTACGGCGCTGTTTTCTTCCCATTCGGTGTCCTTTTGCGTCAGCGTATGAGCTGCCAGCAATGGAACGGCCAGCCAGGCCACGATAAAGGAAATGAACAGGGCCGATGCCATGGTGATTGACAAGGCTTTGAAAAAACTGCCGCTGACGCCGGATAAAAAAGCCAACGGCGCAAAAATAATGATCGTCGAGGCCGAGGAACCCGCCAGCGGTTGGGTGAATTCGTTGGCGGCCAGATGAATCCGCTCCCGATAGCTCCCCGAGGCTTCCCGCAGGCGACGGATGATGTGTTCGATCATGACGATCGCATCATCGATGATCAAGGCGACGGCCGCCGCCATACCGCCCAGCGTCATGATATTGAAGCCGATCCCGAGTAGATGAATGATCAATACCGTGGCCGACAAAGCCATGGGCGCGGCAATGGCGGCGATCACGGTGACCTTGAAGTTACGCAGGAATACCAGCAGGGTGACGATGGCCAGCCCCAGTCCGATCAGCAAGGATTCTTCGACGCTCTGGGCGGAGGCGACGATCAGATCGCTCTGGTCGTACCATTTGGCGATTTTGATGTCGGCGGGCAGTTTCTGTTTGATGAGTTCCAGTTGAGAGTGTGCGTTGCGGGCAATTTCAACGGTGCTGCTGCCCGGTTGCTGATTCAGTTGAAACAGCACGGCGTCGCGGCCCTCGGCGGTGATTCGCTGCCATTGCGGTGCAGTGGTTTTCACCACCTGCGCGACATCTTCGAGATAGACCAGCCCATTTTGCCCGCTGCGCAAAATCGTCTGCGAAATCTGCCGTGAATTCTGCAATTGGCTATTGGCCAGCAGCAGATACAGCTTGTAGTTTTGCTCCAGCCGGCCTACCGCCTGGATTACATTGGCTGCCGACAGAGCGGTGGCAATGTCATTGAGACTTAAACCCAGCGCATTAATGCGCGCCGGATCGACGAGAACCTGATATTCCGCGATCGCGCCGCCCAGCACGTCAACTTTGGCGACACCGGGGATCGCCGAAAGGATCGGTCTGATTTGATAGAGCGCCAGGTCCCGAAGTTCGACCAGACTGTGGCTTGGCGATGACAGGCTGTAACCCAGCACCGGGAATACCGTCGGATCCATGCGCCGGATGCCGAATGACAAGGCGGCGGGCAGTGCCGAGCGAATCTGATTGATGGCCGAGGCCACCTGCAGCATGGCCGAGACCATATCGCTGCCCCAGTTGAAATTGATGGCGATGTCGGCACTGCCGCGACTGGTCGCCGAGCGCACGGTCAAAACCCCCGGCACGGCGCGCACGGCCTCTTCCACCGGCCAGGTGACCTGAACGGCCATGCGTTCCGCCGGCATGTCGCCGGCATTGAGATTGACCACCACGCGTGGAAAGGTCACCTGAGGAAACAGGCTGACCGGCGTGTTGTATATTTCCAGGAAGCCGGCGACGGCGATCAGGCCGAGCGCGAACAAAATGGAGCGGCGGTGCCGATAAGCCCATTGCGTCATGGCGATACGCTCGCACCGCCGGCATTGCCAGGCGCCACGGACACCGCCCTACCGGATTCCAGTTCGTAATTGCCCAAAACCACCACGTCGTCTTGGGGCTTCAGATCGCTCGCGATCACTTCGACTTGGCGGTCGTTTTCCAGCCCGATCTGTACGCGGTGTTTGACGGCGCGGCCGTTTGCAACCGTGAAAAGACTGTAGCCGCCCTCATCGGGCAGCACCGCCTGCCGGGGAACCGCGAAAGTATCGGCCGAAGCAATGACGATCCGCCCTTCGACAAAGTCATTGATCAACAGGCTCTGATTTAACGCCGGCCGGACGAAGACATTGAGCAGGCGGGTGTTCGGATCGATTTGATGGGTGATGGTCTCGATGCGGCCTTCGACCGGCTCCGAGCCGGGGGCATTGACCGGTCTCATCAAGACCTGTTGGCCGGGCTGCAGATGGGCGTAGTCCTCCGGTTCAACGCCTAAGCGCACCATCCACTGATTCTGATCGACGAGTTGCAGCAGCGGCGCGCCGGCGGCGACGATCTGGCCCTGCTGAACGCTGACCAGATAGATAATGCCGGCGTTTTCCGCCCGGATTTGCTGTGCCTTGCCGATGCCTTGCTCAAGCAGATTGTCGACCACGACTCTGGCTTGCTCGACGCGCAATCGAGTCGCGATCTCATTTTGCCGGGTAGCCAATTGCAGACGGACGCGTTCCTGCATCAATGCCTGGTCGCGCAAGGCCGCCGTCAGCTCTCTTTGCGCCTGCTCCAGCTGCAGCCTGGCGCTCGCGCCCGGCTTTAAGGTCAGCAGCAAATCGCCCTTCTGGACGATTTGGCCCTGGTTGACCAGCATTTTATCGATCTGACTGATATAGGGTACGCTGACCGTCATCAGCTTGTCGGGAAACGGCAAGACCACGCCGTAGGCGCTGAAGGTTTCGTTGAGTTCACCCCTGACCAGTTTGATCGTCTCTACGCGGGCGACCGGCTCCGGTTCTGAAACCGGCGTGTCAGAGCCCGTTGCAGCGGGCGGTTCCGCCCACCAGTAAAACGCACAGCCGAGAACAAGGCTCAGCATCAAGGTCATCACGACCGTCCTGCTAGAACAGGACATCATCATTGCTTCCGTTGAAATCGCCGGAGACGCGATAAAGTCCGCTCGCGATCTCCAACGCAATCCCCGCTTGCGCCAACTGTAATTCCAAAGTCAGCAAGTCGATTTTTTTATCCGTCAGACTGTTCCACGCGGTATAAAAATTCAGCACATCGACCTGACCGCTCTGGATGGCTGACTGATAGGCTTTGACCAGATTGGCTAAATCGGGAATGGCACGGCGAACGGATCGAATTTGTTCATTGATCGAGGGAATAGCGACCAGAAGCTCGGCAATATCGGCTCTGGCTTGAAACAGCCGGCTGGCATATTGATCGAACAGTTGTTGCCGTGTCGCCTGCTCAAGGGCGATTTGACCCCGATTGCGGTCGAATACAGGCACCGTCATCGAGACGCCGAAGCCCACCGTATAGAGATTGCTGTTGTCGCGGGCGGAATCAAAGCCGATGCTGATTCTCGGAAACTGCTGCAGCACCGCGATATGCACGCGCTCGTCCTGGCTTTCGTAGCCTCGCTTCAAGGCCATTAAATCCAGCCGCCGGTTTTCTATATTTCGGATCAGGGCGTCATAAACCGGCGCGCTGAGTTGATCGGTCAAATGAATGCCCTGCTGCAAAGCGGCATCTTCGTGGGGTTTGAGCCCCATGGCGCGGTTCAGGCGCTGGCGCTGTTGCTTTACTTGCTGTTCGAGGGCGAGCAAACGAATATCGATCAGATTCTTGGACGCAACGGCGGCGACCCGCTCCAGCTCCGTGACTAAACCCAGTTCGGCGGCCTGTTGCAGCCGCACCCGGTTGTCCTCCAGACGCTGCGCCATTTCGCTGAGTAAAGCCTGTTGCCGAGAGTAAACGATCAGCTGATACACGGCCAATCTCGCCGCTTGGGCGATTTGCCATTCCTGCCAGGCAATTTGCAAGTCGATGTTCTGCTGCTGTCTCTCGGCGGCCGTAGTCTGGTTCTGCCGCCAGATCAGGGCGCTCGCCTGCCAATTCAGGCCGATGCCAAAGGCATTGTTCGTACCCAGGTCCGTGCCGGCGGAAGGCGCGGAAAAGCTGTAGGAGACTTGAGGATCGGGCAATAACCCGGCCTGTAACAGTTGCGCGTTGGCGATGCCATGCTGATCTCTTATGGCGCGTAATTCCGGATTGCGCAATACCGCTAGAATCGCCGCTTCATCCGGCGACAAGCCATCCTCGATATATAAGGCCAAGGGCTTGAGCAGAGGATGGCTGATTTGAGCGGCCTGAACATTTAGCTGCCGGGCATTGGGGGTTTCAAGCTGCTGCTGAACAGCTTGTTCGGTCAGCGGTTTTGGCGAGTAGTGCGCACAGCCGAGCAGCAGACAAAACAATCCCGTCATTAAGGATTTGATGCCTTTCATGCGCTGCTAATCAGGCGGGCTGCGGAAAGTGACCACCGCTTTAAGGCCCGGATGATTATCGGCTAGCGCAATTGTCCCGCCGTGAAGATCGGCGATAGCTGCCACGATGCTTAGACCCAGGCCATTGCCCGGCGTCGTGCGGCTTCGTTCAAGCCGGTAAAAACGCTGAAATATTTTTGCTCGATAGGCTTCGGCAATTCCGGGACCCTTATCGGCGACGATAAACTGCGTCGCAACACCAGAGGATTGCAGAGCAATCTCGATCGGCGTATTGCCGGGCGTATGCTTGACGGCATTCTCGAGAAGATTAAAGACCAATTGCGCCAGAAGTTCCTTATCGCCGGTCAGTTTCACATCCTGCTCGATATGCGTGACAATGCTTTTGCCCTGTTCCTCAGCAACAGGAGCCAGCGCGTCAGTCACGGAAACCACGATGTCGCTGAGATCGACCGTCTTGAAGCCACTGCGTCGTGATCCCGATTCGATCTGCGAGATTCTTAACAGGGCGGAAAACGTGTCGAGAATTCCATCGACCTCTTCGATCGCGAAAGCGATCCGTTCCTTGTACTGCGCCGCCGAAAGTTCCCTTTTCCCAGCCTCCTCAAGCCTGAATTTTAAATGGCTGAGCGGCGTGCGCAGATCGTGGGCGATGTCATTGGAGACTTGCTGGATGTTCTCGATCAGCGTCCCGATTTTATCCAGCATCCGATTGAGCAATAAAGCCAGCTTGTCCAGCTCATCGCGGTTCGTTAAAACGGGCAAGCGATGCTTCAGATCGCCCGCGATGATGACTTCGGTTGAGGTGGTAATGCCTTCGATTTTTTTCAGGAAGGTGCGGCTCAAATAAAGTCCGCCCGCCGTGCCGAGAATAATCAGCAGCACGATGCCCCATAAAAAAGCCTGAATAACCGCCTCACCCGCTTCCAAAATCGCTTCGCCGCCATGACCTACGCCTAGCCAGATATTACCGGGCAACGGGACAACCTCGATATAAAGCAATCCTTTGCCTTCTTGTGCAGGTTTACCGGCCGGAGATAATCGATTGGCGATCTGCCAACCCGCCGAAGGGTTAAATTCATTCAAATTTCCGGCTATTAATTCGCCATTCTGATCGATTACACCGTATGCAAAAAAGGTGTGCAATGCCCCCGCTTCGACTTCGCCGATCTCGTCCTTCAATTCGTCAATCCCGCCGGAATCGTATTCAGCCTTCAGTCGGTTTGCTTCGATTTCGATACTGGTTTTGAGCTGCTGCTCAAGGGTATGCGTCGTCAGCAGGTAAACCGCTATGCCAATGGCGAGAAAAGAAATCAAAAACAGGCCCAAATACAGGGCCGACAACTTGAAACTCGTGGTATCGACAAGGCTAGGCCGCTTCATGGAGCGAATTGTTCTGACGTTTTCCCTAAAATCCCTTCGCCCTCCGGGCGAAGATCAGGAGGAGGGTTATAAAAAGTGAATGGACATCTGAACAATTACTCATGGAACCGGTAACCCGCGCCGCGCACGGTCAGGATCAGATCCGGCCTGCCCCCGGCATTGAGCTTGCCGCGCAGGCGACTGATATGGGTTTCGACCATATTGGTTTGGGGATCAAAATGAAAATCCCAGACGTTTTCCAGCAGCATGGTTCGGGTCACCACTTGCCCCGCATGGCGGACCAGATACTCCAGCAGGCGGAACTCGGTCGGCTGAAGATCAATGACTTGCCCGGCGCGTTTGACCGCCCTTTTTAACAGATCGATTTCAAGATCCTGAACCTGCAAAAACTTTTGTTCCACCGTTTCCCGCGGCCTGCGCAGCAGTGCGTTGACGCGGGCGTCAAGCTCGCTGAACGCGAACGGCTTGACCAGATAATCGTCACCGCCGGCATTGAGACCTTCGACGCGGTCATCAATGCCGCCCATCGTGGTCAGAAACAGGACAGGCGCAGTGCAGCCGCTGCTGCGCAGTATTTTGACCAACGCCAGTCCGTCGAGGCGTGGCAGCATACGATCGACAACAAGCAGGTCATAGCTCCCTTCCTTGGCCAGGAGCAGGCCTTCGTAGCCGTCCTTTGCCAAGTCGACAGTATGGCCTGCCTGTTTCAGGCCTGCCGAGACATAATCCCCGGTCTCATTGTCATCCTCGATCAGCAATAGTTTCATGTCTGGGACAATGGGTAATTTTCATGATGATGGATGGCGCAGAAATTTATCGGGGATTATTATCAGCCGGTTTTTTATATCCATTCCACATGGATTTCACCAGATTTTCTTTGTGTATAACGCTTTCAAAGGCAACCCCAAGCACATGCACGATAACGAGCAGCAAGCTAAGGTTAGCCGCGATTTCGTGAGCTTCTTCCCAAAACTTTTCATTGCTCGGGCTTACCACGCCTGCCAGCGGGCCCAGACTCTGGTCAGCTGCATAAACGATCAGGCCCGATATCACAGTGATGAACAAGCTGACGATTAACAGCGCTATCATGGCGGCTCCGGCCGGATTATGGCTGAGATAACGTTTAGCTTTTAACGCGGCGGCATCTTTAACGTAAGCAAGGGATTTAGCCGGAGTGCATAAGAAAGTGGAAAATCT
>CADDZF010000104.1 GCA_902812445.1 Methylococcaceae bacterium
ATTGAATAACGCTAGCGATGGAAATCCGAGAATCCGCATGATCAAGAACATTCTGATTGCCAACCGGGGGGAGATCGCCGTGCGCATTCTCCGCGCCTGTGCGGAGATGGGCATCCGCTCTGTGGCCGTCTATTCCGATGCCGACCGGTTTGCGCTGCACGTGAAAAAAGCCGATGAAGCTTACTGCATCGGTCGGGAGGAACTGGCGGGTTATCTGAATCCTCATCGCATCGTCAATTTGGCGGTCGAGACCGGTTGCGACGCCGTTCACCCCGGCTACGGTTTTCTCGCCGAAAACGCCGAGCTGCCCCGTATTTGTGCGCATCGCGGCGTTCGCTTCATCGGCCCGGCTGCTGACACTATTCTGCTGATGGGCGATAAGATCCAAGCCCGCAACACCATGATCGGCGCTGGCGTGCCGGTGACGCCGGGTAGTCCGGGCAATCTTACGAGCCGGAAAGAAGCGCTGGCGGCAGCCGAGCAAGTCGGTTATCCGGTGATGCTGAAAGCGACTTCGGGCGGCGGCGGCCGCGGCATACGCCTCTGCGGCAATGCACAAGAGCTGAAGGCGAATTACGGCCGGGTCGTTTCCGAGGCGGCAAAGGCGTTCGGCCATGCCGAGGTGTTTTTGGAAAAGTGCATCGAGCAGCCCCGCCATATCGAGGTCCAGGTCCTCGCCGATCGGCACGGCAATGTAGTGCATCTGTACGAGCGGGATTGCTCCATTCAGCGGCGTAATCAGAAATTGATCGAAGTTGCGCCGTCACCGCAGTTGACGGCGGAACAGCGGATCGAGGCGAGCGAGCTGGCGGTCAGGGCGGCCAGGGCGGCAAACTATCAAAACGCCGGCACGGTTGAATTGCTGCTGACCGCGTCCGGCGAGTTTTACTTCATGGAGATGAATACACGCGTGCAGGTCGAGCATACCATTACGGAAGCCATCACCGGCATCGATATCGTCAAGGAACAGATCAGGATCGCCGATGGGCAGCCGCTCGGTTTCGCCCAGCAGGACGTCGGGGTTCACGGCTATGCGATGCAGTTTCGCGTCAATGCAGAGGATCCCAAGAATCATTTTCTGCCCAGCTTCGGCCGCATTACTCGCTATTATGCGCCGGGTGGTCCCGGGGTCCGTATCGATACCGCAATTTATACCGGCTATGAGATTCCACCGTATTACGATTCCCTGTGCGCCAAAGTGATCGTGTGGGGGCGCACGTGGCTCGAGGCAATCGCCCGTGGTCGGCGCGCCTTGAACGATACGGTGATCTCGGGCGTGCGCACGACGATTCCGTTTTATCAGGAAATCCTCAATCAGGAAGATTTTCAGCGTGGCCGTTTCAATACCGATTTCGTGCAGGCTCATCCGGAGTTGACGAATTACTCGCTGAAGCGCGGTCGCGAAGAGGCCGCGCTAGCCATAGCGGCCGCCATCGCCGCCCACGTCGGACTTTGATCAAGCGCAGGCAAACCCATGAGTAAGATTTTCATCACCGAGACCGTGCTGCGCGATGCGCACCAATCGCTCATCGCCACGCGTCTTCGCACCGAAGACATGCTGCCCATCTGCGACAAACTGGACAAGGTCGGCTACTGGTCGCTGGAAGCTTGGGGCGGTGCCACGTTCGACGCGTGCCTGCGATTCCTCAAGGAAGATCCTTGGGAGCGCCTGCACAAGCTCGGCCGCGCACTGCCGAATACCCGCCTGCAGATGTTGCTGCGCGGCCAGAATTTGCTGGGCTATCGGCACTACTCCGATGATGTGGTGCGCGAGTTCATCAGGTTGGCGGCCCGCGAGGGTGTGGACGTTTTCCGCCTGTTTGACGCCTTGAACGACATCCGCAACCTGAAAACCGCCATCGAGGCCGTCAAGGAGCACGGCAAGCATGCCCAAGGCGCCATCTGCTATACCGTCAGCCCGGTACATACCGTAGAGCTTTACGTGAGACAAGCGGTGGAGATGGTGGACATGGGAGTAGACAGCATCGCCGTCAAGGACATGGCGAGTTTGCTGACGCCGATGGCGGCCGCCGAGCTGGTGCAGGCGTTGAAAGATAACGTGGATGTACCACTGTGTGTCCATTCTCACAGCACGTCCGGCCTGGCCGAAATGTCGCAGCTCAAGGCCATCGAAAACGGCTGTACCCACATCGATACGGCGATCTCAGCTTTCGCCGGCGGCACCAGCCATCCACCCACCGAAAGCATGATCGCGGCGCTGCGGGGTACCCCTTATGATACCCATCTCGATCTGCGATTCGTGCAGGAAATCGCCGAGTACTTCACTGCGGTGCGCAAGAAGTACCGCCAGTTCGAGAGCGAATTCACCGGCGTGGACACGCGTGTCCAGGTCAATCAGGTGCCGGGCGGCATGATGTCGAATCTGACCAAACAACTGGAAGAGCAGGGCGCGCTCGACCGCATCCAGGAAGTATTCGCCGAAATCCCACGGGTTCGGCGCGATTTAGGCTATCCGCCGCTGGTGACCCCGACCTCGCAGATCGTCGGCACGCAGGCAGCGCTCAATGTATTGACCGGCGAGCGATACAAGTCAATCACCAACGAAGTGAAGCGCTATGTGCAGGGCGGCTACGGCAAGCCGCCGGCGCCCATCGATGCCGCGCTCAGGCGCCGGGCGGTCGGTAATGAGCCGGCCATCGAGGCGCGTCCGGCAGATTTCTTGAAGCCCGAACTGGATCGACTACGCCAGGAAATCGGCGATCTGGCGGAGAGTGAGACCGACGTCATGATTTACGCCATGTTTCCGGACGTGGGCCGCAACTTCCTGCAAGGCCGGCGCGATGGCAACTTGCAGCCGGAGCCGTTTATCCCACCCAGCGCCGATAATCATCCGGCGAGTGGTGAGCAGGTGCCGACTGAATTCAGCGTTTCGGTACATGGCGAAACCTATGACGTGCAGATTACCGGCGCCAATATCAACGACCAGCGTCACCGTCGCTTCTATATCACACTCGATGGCGTGCCGCAGGAAGTAAGCCTCGAAGTATTGAGCGGATTCAGCCGTCCCGGTGCCGGGTCTGGTCGCCGGAACGCCAGCAAGCCGGGCGATATCGTAGCCGCTATGCCCGGAAATATCGTCGATATTCTGGTCAGCCAAGGCGATAAGGTTAAAGCGGGCGACGGGCTTTTAGTGACCGAGGCGATGAAAATGGAGTCGGAAATCCAGGCGCCCATCAGCGGGACCGTTTCGGCGATCCACGTCAAGAAAGGGGACCGCGTCAATCCCAATGAAGTGTTGATGGAAATCGCACCCTGACCGTTCGGCCCGCTGCCGGGACGCGGGACGGCGCTCTAGGCGACTCGTTCGATGATTGAAGGCAGCGTGCTGCTCGCCGTTGTGCAGCGTCTGCCGTCAGTGTTCTCTACTCGCGCCATGATTGAAGATGCCAAACACAATCATCAGGGCTGTATCGACAAGGCGCTGAAGTCCGCAGAAAAGCTGTGCGGTCAGCGCGGTGTGCGCTTTACGCCGATTCGTCGCCGCGTACTCGAGCTCATCTGGAATAACCACGAGGCGGCCAAGGCCTATGATTTGTTGGAACACCTGAAAGCGTTCGAACCGGCCGCAAAACCGGCAACCGTCTATCGGGCGCTCGATTTTCTGTTGCAGCATGGCTTGATCCACCGGGTGGAAAGCCTCAACGCCTTCATCGGCTGCAACGATGCCGAGAACCAGCATGAGCTGCTGCTATTGATCTGCGATAAGTGCAAGACGGTGGAAGAAAGACGGGCGGTTGAACTGATGCAGGTTGCCCGACAGGAAATCCGCGCGGCAGGTTTCGTTCCCCATCGCAAGAGCTTTGAAGTGCACGGCCTGTGCGCCCGCTGCGCCGAGAGCTGAGCTCCTGGAGCATTATGGGCTTGCTCCTCACGAAAATAATGCTCGCTTAGCCTGAGTACCCGGTTTTACCGCAAATCTTGAAAAATAAGCCGATTCCTTAAATACGTTATATCATAACAATAGAACGCGCTACCATTTGTAATGATGGCTTAGGATAGTGACTCCATGACGAATCGGTGATACAGCATGAAGCGAACGATCTGGGTTATTCCATACTGCCTCGGCGCCATCAGCACAGCTCTCCTGGCGGAAGAGGAAAGCCCCCAGGAATTGGAACCGCTGGTCGTCACCGCGCCACCGTCCGGTCCGACAGAAGCCGACATCGCGCGGCCGGCTACCACTCTCAGCGCGGACGAGCTGCGCAGCAAAGCAGGAAATACGCTCGGCGAGACGCTCAAGAACGAACCGGGCATCACCAGCCAGTCCTTCGGTCCCGGGGTCGGGATTCCGGTGATCCGAGGTCAAAGCGGCCCCAGGGTCCGGGTGATGAGCAACAGCCTCGGTAATGGCGATGTGTCGCAGCTCAGCCCGGATCACGCCAACGGCGTCGAGCCGGTCCTGGCCGAACGCATCGAGGTGCTGCGGGGTCCCTCGACCCTGCTCTATGGCAGCGGAGCTATCGGCGGCATCGTCAACGTCATCGATAATCGAATTCCGGAGTCCGCGCCGGCAAAGCCGATTTCCCCGATCGGGGAGCAGCGCTACCACTCGGTTTCCGACGAATGGACCAGTCATCTCAAGCTCGAAGGCGGGCAGGGTTTGCTGGCCGTTCACCTCGATGGCTTTTACCGCGACCGCGGCGATCTCCATATCGGCGGCCCGGCCATAGCCGAAAACGCGGCCCGGCAGAGCGATCCGGCGCTGAGGGGAGTGGACCTGCAAAATTCTTTCGGCGTCATCCCGAACTCCCAGGCCCGTGCCAAGGGCGGCACGGCGGGATTTTCCCTGGTGGGCGATCGGGGTTTCGCCGGCGCCTCCATCAACTATCTCGGCAATAATTACGGCATCCCGCCGGACGGCACGGGAGGCCCTGACGTGCGCATCAACCTCAAACAAGCGCGCTACGACTTCAAGAGCGAGCTGAAAAACCCGATGGCGTTCGCCGAGGCGCTGCGGACCCGGTTCGGCTACGTCGATTACACCCATACTGAACTGGAGGGGGGCGAGCCGGCAACGCTCTTCACCAACAAAAGCTACGAAGGCCGGCTGGAACTGGCGCACCAGAGGCTCGGCCCGTTCAAAGGGGTGATCGGCTTCCAGGCGGTGTCCAGCGCCTTCAGCGCCCTCTCGCTGGAAAATCCCGTCCCGCTCGTGCCCAATTCCGGCATCGAGAGCTACGCCGCGTTCGCCGTCGAATCCTTCAGCTACGGACCAGGCCGCTACGAGCTGGGCCTGCGCGGCGAAAGCAGTTCCGTCACGCCCGAGGGCGGCCCGAGCCGACGCTACACACCCATCAGCGCCTCCGGCTCCGGTCGGTGGAAGATCGACGAAGCCAACGCCATTAGCTTCGCCGTGACCCGCTCGGAGCGCCCTCCCCAGATTCAGGAACTCTTCTCCCACGGCGTCCACGACGCGACACACAGTTATGAGAACGGCGATCCGAACCTAGGCACGGAAACCTCCTACAACCTCGATCTGGGCTACCGCTTCAAGGCCGTGTGGGTCAGCGCCGAACTCGACCTGTTCCAGAATTGGGTGAACAGTTACCTCTTCCAGCAGCAGACGGGCGGGGTCTTCAACGATGAGCTAGGCCGGTTTCAGGCCCGGTGCTCCTCGCCCGGCGCCTGTTTTCCGGTGGTCCAGAGCCGACAGGCCGACGCCACTTTCAGGGGTTATGAGGCCAAGGCGACGTTCCCGCTGATGGAGAATCCTTACGGAGTCGTCGATCTCATGTTGTTCAGCGACTTCACCCGCGGGGACTTTGTCCAGGGCGGCGACGTGCCGCGCATGCCGCCTTTGCGCTACGGGTTGCAGCTTGATTATGGCTATGGCGAGTTTGCCGCCAACCTCCGTCTGACCCGTGGCGAAAGCCAGGACCGGCCGGGCGAGCACGAAACCGCCACCCCGGGCTACGTGTTGTTGAACGTCGGCTTGCAATACTCGCTCAGCGCATGGAAAAAGGCCGATTTTCTGCTGTTCGTGAAAGGCAATAACCTGCTGGACGAACCCATTCGCAATTCGACTTCTTACCTTCGCAATTTCGCGCCGGAACCGGGGCGCGGCGCCGAACTGGGCGTTCGGGCGAGCTTCTAAGGCATGCGATTTCTAAAACAGGCGATGACGCGCCGTAGCGCGGCTGCCGCGGGCCCGGTGGGCGTCAATGTAGTCTTGGCGATGCATCGGGCCAACCAGTATCAATCCGGCGACAAAACCCCCCACGTGCGCCCAGAAAGCGACACCGCCCGCGGTATCGCCCACCGTCGGAAGTCCGCTGGCAATCTGAATGATGAACCAGTAGCCCAGCATGGCGATGGCCGGGATGGCTACCGTGGTCATATAGAAGCCCAAAAAGATCAGCGTTGTCACGTGGGCCCGCGGATAAAGGCGCGCATAGGCGCCCATGACCCCGCCGATCGCCCCGGAAGCACCCACCATGGGGAGCAGGCTACCCGGATCGGTAAAAAGCTGCGCCCCGGCGGCGCCTAATCCGCACAAAAGATAGAACACAACAAAACGCAGCGAACCCATGGAGTCTTCGACGTTGTCACCGAAGATCCACAGGAACCACATGTTGCCGATGATGTGAAACCAGCTGCCGTGCATGAACATATGCGTAAGCAGCGATATTGAGGTGAACGTGTGGTCGAGCCTGCATTGCAGATTCTCGCCAACGTCGATGATAGCGCCGCGCGGCGCCGTGCCGAACAACTCGCCGGGTATCATGCTGTAAAGACACAGCGAACGGGCCAACGGAATTTCGCTGCCCATGCCCTGCAGGAAAACCCAGGCCAGAACGTTCAGGGCAATGATGAAAATCGTTGCAGCGGGCGTGCGTACCGTGGGATTTTCGTCGCGTAATGGGAACATGGGTTTTTGGTCCTTTGCGTGGTAGGTTAAACCGCTAGAACGTTTGTCATTCCGGCAAGCGTCATTACTGGTTGAATGCTTACTTTTTATAGAAGATCCTGAGACTTAGCAAATTGCGTTATGATAGCTTGCATGAAGGGCCGGACGGAAAATGTGCATAGGGATGGGTTTACGAAAAATGTAAGCGTCCGCGCATCCGGGCACATGAGTCAGCGGACATCGCTGCTGCACCGGCCGGTTGCCGCGACCGCCGATCGGCCGCCGGCCCGGATGCGCAAATGGCCGCTCAGTGCGGCACGGGGTAACGAATTCGAATCTTGGCCTCTGCGGTCAATCCACTGAGCAGCGAAAAGATAGCGAGAACGATCATGCCAGGCTCGTCAAATACAACCCCTGCCAACGCGCGTATCCTCGAGCGACTCGAGAAACTGGCGGTGTTGCTCGACAACGCGTTTTACATCCCCGGAACTCGTTACCGCATCGGTCTAGACGGACTTTTGGGTTTCATTCCAGGGATCGGCGATGCCACCGGCACGGTGCTCTCCGCCTATCTCATCTTCGAGGCCGCCCGCCTTGGCGTTCCCGTCATGACGCTGATGCGCATGGGAGGAAACGTCGCTCTTGAAACGGTTGTCGGCGTCGTACCTTTTTTCGGCGATCTGTTCGATATCGCCTGGAAGTCCAATCTCAAGAATTTTGCCCTGCTGCAGAATCATGTCGCTCAAGGCGGCAATCTTCGAACGCGGTCGCTGCAGCAAATACGCCGCCTGTTTCTCGCGCCCCTGATCCTGGGTGCTGTGGCTCTGATCGCATTCGCCATAGCGGTTTTGGCTCTCCTGTTTCGATTGATTTTCGGTTGATGGTGTGGAGGTTTTTGTGGCTAAACGATCGTTTGAAATCGATGCTTCCAATTTTGAAGCCGTCAAAGCATATATCCTTCGCCAATTCACTCAACGTTCCTGGTGGCCTGCGGAGGGTCCCGAACAGGCCAAGGAACAGTTCAAGACGATGCAATCCGATCCCCAGCGGTTCGCGCAGTGGTGTGAGACATGGCTGGACAGCGGACAGTGGCGGCAGTTAAAAAAGGCTCTCCGAAGCTGACTCATCGAGTGGACGGAATATCCTGCCGGCGGATGGCCGTTGCTTGATGGGCCGTGTCGTATTACGCTACGCCACGCAATGCCACACGCTAATGGAAGCAGTGGCATCAGGCGTTTTGCTGCCCCTTATCCAGCGTTGCCGGTTGATCGATGGCGGACTCGATCAGCGCGGTCGTTGTGGAGCGGGCTCTTTTCAACAACCTTGTTAGCGGGAGAATTCTATGCAAATCATTTGGACTATTCTGATCGGTTTCGTGATCGGCGTGATCGCAAAGTTTCTTAGGCCGGGCCGTGATCCCAGCGGATTTTTTATCACGGCGCTCATCGGCATCGCCGGCTCTTTCGTAGCGACCTATGCCGGACAAGCGCTAGGGATCTATCGAGCCGGTGAGCCCGCCGGATTTATCGGGGCGGTGATCGGTGCCATCATCGTGCTGTTCATCTATCACAAGCTAAGACCAGAGGCTTGACGAGGAGAAAACCATGAACTTAACCGACATTGGTAATCTATTGAAGCGGTATCTAACCGCGGCACCACAGCGGACAGAGCCGGAAGTCAGCCGGCGTTTTGACGAAGTGTCGCAGACTGCACCGCACGATGCCGTCAGCGATGGATTAACCGAGGCGTTTCGCTCCCCGCAAACGCCCCCGTTTGATCAGATGGTGGCACGGCTGTTTGGCCAGTCGAGCCCCCCACAGCAGGCAGGACTGTTAAATCAATTGATTGCCGCGCTCGCCTCATCCGGCGCCTTGTCCCGCCTGGGCGAAAGCGGCGTGCTCGAGAGCTTGGCAAGGCTGTTGTCCAGTGGCCAGAGGGAAGTAACCCCTCAGCAAGCCGCGCAGGTTCCGCCGGATGTGGTGCAGCGGCTCGCAAATGAGGCGGAGAAGGAGAATCCCTCCGTCGTCGATCGCATCGGTGGGTTTTATGCCGAACATCCGGAATTGGTGAAAACACTAGGTGGTGCGGCGCTCACCATCATCATGGCGAAAATGGCGGAACGGCTGAAAACGATGCCCTGAACCAACCTCGCGCGTTCTCTCGGGAAATCCAGTTCGAACGGCGCGGCGCCAATAGCCGCGCCATTTTTCGACCAAAAAACCACGTTAACGGGCGAGCCGCGTGTGATATCAAGCGATGAAAGCATCTTTTGGGTTTCGCCCACCGCGCGCCGGTGTTGGCACCGCTTCCTGCTTGTCGCGGAAATAAGCCAAGTAGATAAATATCCCCATGATAGCCACTAAAATCCAGTACTTAACCCAGAACAAGACGTGCATGAGGTGAAGTAGATTAGGGTGCTGCACGAGCAGCGTATTGACTGTGTGCGCCAGATTCTCGATCATGATTCGAATCCCAATGAAGTGTGTCAGCAGGTATTAGAGGTTGTTGGCCGGCGCTCGAACCAGAGCCAACAGTTTCAGCGTTTATCGAGCACTAACCTTACCAACGGTGCCTGAATGAGGCAAGCGGATAGCTTGAAACCGTCGCCAAGGCTCGCCTGGCAGATAGAGCACAGACGAGCCCTTAGTCAAATTATTATTCCGGCCCGAAAATACCCTCCTGGTATTTCGGGCCATCGGTAAGGCCGGTACACGTCCGGCCTTGGCTCACGCGGCTTGGCGCTGCGCTTTCGGCTCCCTGCCCCTTTATTAACCCGGCCTATTTAAGGGCCGGGTTAATAGTTAAATTACGACTTCATTACTGTTGTGGCTGAGCCGGCTGCTCTGGCGCGGCAGGGCTGGCGGGTGCCTGCTCTGGCTGTGCGGGAGCTTGAGAAGGTTGTCCTGATCCTGGTTGTGCCGCTTCAAATTTGGAAAACTCGGATTTATCCAGCGCACCGTCTCGGTTGCTATCGAGCTCATAAAACCGTGGATGAAGGAAGAGGTTATTAAAACTTTCCGAACGGGTAATTTTACCGTCCCGATTGACGTCCAATCGATCAAATGTACTCTGCTGCGGCGGTACGGCCCCCTGCTGAGCGGCATTGGCCACAGAGGCGATGCCGGTCATAGCTATGGCAAGCATGGGTAGTATCAGTTTTTTCATGTCATTCCTCATCAGACTTGATTATTGATTGCAGTCTCTCCGCCATGGATGACTGCAATTCGCGCACCATGTTTTTCTAGACGGGTCAGACCCTACCGTCACCCCACAGGAATACCGTCTGGCCGCTGGTGGCGGCAAAGTGTTTTGTAAGTTTCACTCGCGATTACGGTAAAAATTACAATTTGCGCGGGTGGCAATGGAATTGGCACTGAGCCGGGATAGCGTAGGAGAGGGTGATGCGCTTTTGCTTGGGACGAGCAATTTCGGCTTGGCGCGATTCGAAAGCCGAACTTTTGAAGCTCGTAGCGCAACCTTAAGGAAGGAGCTGTTGCTGTAGCCTACCGGTTTGGCATTGCGTACCGAGTACCTAACCGAGCGATGGCACAAATACCGTTGTGGGCTCCGGTAAAGTCTTTAACGCAACGCCCCGGCCCGGAACGGTCCGAGGCGTTCTGTCCGAAAAACACTTTTACCTAAGTTACGCTCGCCTCACCGGTGGTGGCAATGTCCTCGGCGTTGGCCTGTTCGAAGATCTCCTTGGCGCGGGTCCGTTGATCGCTCTCATCGGTGTGGACCGAGATCAGGATGTTGCCGGCCTTGATCTTTCC
>CADDZF010000105.1 GCA_902812445.1 Methylococcaceae bacterium
AGGTCGGCCGGCGCACAGCGGGGCGGCGTGACGGCCGCTCTTAATGCCGTCCCCGGCCGCCTCGACACCGTACAGGGCAACCGCTCTATCGCCGATGAACGGATAAAAAAGACCGATCGCATTGGAACCGCCGCCCACGCAGGCGATCAGCGCGTCCGGCAGGCGACCGACCAGCGTCTGCATCTGCTGCTTGGCTTCACGCCCAATGATGGCCTGGAAATCTCTCACCATGGCCGGATAAGGATGCGGTCCCGCCACTGTGCCGATGATGTAAAACGTGTCATCCACGTTGGTCACCCAGTCGCGCATCGCTTCGTTCAGGGCGTCTTTCAAGGTCCTCGAACCGGATTCCACGGCGACTACCTTGGCGCCCAGGAGTCTCATGCGGTAGACGTTGAGGGCCTGCCGCTTGATGTCTTCAGAACCCATGTAGACCACGCATTCCATGCCAAACCGAGCTGCCACCGTGGCCGCAGCGACGCCGTGTTGCCCGGCGCCGGTTTCGGCGATCACGCGGCGCTTGCCCATGCGCTTGGCGAGCAACGCTTGGCCGACCGTGTTGTTGATCTTGTGCGCGCCGGTATGGTTGAGATCCTCGCGCTTGAGGTAAATCTGCGCGCCGCCCAGGTCACGGCTCCAGCGCTGTGCGGGGTAGATGGGCGAGGGACGGCCGACATAGTGCTTCAGGTCAGCATCCAGCTCGGCCATGAACTGTGCGTCCCTGCTATAGTGCTCATAGGCCTGTTTCAGCTGTTCGATGGGATACATCAGCGTCTCGGCGACGAAAACGCCGCCGTAGGGGCCAAAATGGCCTCGCTCATCGGGCAGGTTATAGCGCTCGAGTTTATAACTCTTGTCGGTGGTCACTGGTATATACCTCTTTGAGAAAAGCCGCCATCTTGTTGGCGTCCTTGATGCCTTTGGCGGCTTCCACGCCGCTACTGACATCCAGCGCATAGGGGCGGACAGCGTGTAGGGCGGCGCCGACGTTGTCCGCTGTCAGGCCGCCTGCCAGGACGATGGGCAACCCTATTTCCGCCGGAACGATGCGCCAGTCGAAGCGATTGCCAGTGCCGCCTTTCATCACCGGATCGTAGGCATCCAACAACAGTCCGGCGGCGCGTCGATGACTCATCGCGAGCGCCGTGAGGTCGATCCCGCGCCGCATGCGCACGGCTTTGAAATAGGGTTTGCCGAATGAGATGCAATACTTGGGCACTTCATCGCCGTGGAATTGAAGGAAATCGATGCGCACCCGGCTCAGCACATCCCGGATGGCTTCCGCCTTCGCATCGACGAACAAACCCACCACCGCCACGAATGGAGGCAGCGATTTTACGATGGCCTCGGCCTTGACCAGACTCACGTGGCGCGCGCTTTGCGGGTAAAACACCAGGCCGATGGCGTCGGCGCCTAGATCCGCGGCGATGCGTGCATCTTCGATGCGCGTGAGACCACAAATTTTAACGCGGGTGCGCCGAAAGGGATAGGCCGGATTCATCGCTACTCCGGTACGTCGAAGCGGCCGGCGTCAGCAGGTAACCGGGCGAAAATCGGATGCTGGGGAATGCCGAATTTTTCCGGGTAATGCACCGCCACCAGATAGAGACCATCAGGCGGGGCGGTGACGCCACCCAGTTGTCGCTCTCTCGAGTCGAGCACTTGCCCGGCCCAGGCGGGCTCGCGCTTGCCGGCACCGATGTCGAGAAGCACCCCTGCGATATTGCGCACCATGTGATGCAGGAAGGCGTTCGCGGCGAAGTCCATGACGACTTTGTCGTCCTCACGGTAGACGCTGATAAAGTATACCCGCCGGCAACGGCTCCTGGACTGACAGTCGTGCGCCCGAAAGGCGGAGAAATCGTGTTCGCCGATCAGGTAGCGTGCCGCGTTGTGCATGCGCTCGCAATCCAGGGCGGAATGATGCCAGGTGATCTGCCGGCGTTGCAGCGCGGATTTCATGGCGCGATTGAGGACGATATAGCGATAAAAGCGGGCGATAGCGCTGTAACGGGCATGAAAGTCCTCGCTGACCGGCCGCGCCCAGAGCACGCGTACATCTTCCGGCAGATTGCTGTTGGCGCCCAGAATCCAGGCGCGCATGTCGCGCGCGGACCGCGTCTCGAAATGGATGATCTGTTCCAGAGCATGAACGCCCGCATCGGTTCTGCCGGCGCCGACCACTTTGACCGCTTCGTCGGCAACCCGACCGAGCGCCTGCTCCACGCTTGCCTGAACCGTCCGTTTGGTTTTCTGCCATTGCCAGCCGAAAAAACCGCTGCCGTCATATTCGATACCCAGCGCGATGCGCATGTGTTCAGGTCATGAAAATCTCTTCGAACCCATTTTAACATTTTCGCGGAGTGAACTTGATAGGGTGTTTTACGCCGTCCGCTGAATCGCACAAAAATGCGTTGCAATCCTTCGTGCGCCGGTATTTAAATGGTCAGGCGGGAAAGCGAAGGTCCGGCCGTGAAAATCCGAACCACCCCTCGTCCTCCTGACATCTTACAGCAACAGGATGAAACCTATGCGATCCGAATGGATGAATTTTCTGCATACGCAGCTGGCCCCGGCTGATGCAGCAGACGCTCCGGCCCGAGAAAATGACCGGCCGACCGAGGCCAATCTCATTTGTCCGATCAACGATCTCGCTATTCTGACGGTCAGCGGGCGAGACGCGGAAAGGTTTCTGCAGGGCCAGACCACTTGCGATACCAGTCAACTCGGCGCCGATGCCTTCGGCCTGGGCGCGATCTGCAACCCCAAGGGACGCGCGGTGGCGACCTTCAGGATGTTTCGAGCCGATGAGGATTTTTACCTTCTGGTGGCGATGGAACTGCTACCGGCCTTGCAAAAGAGGCTCCAGATGTACGTCCTGAGGGCGGACGTGAGGTTGGGCAATGAAACGGAAGACTGGTGCTGTCTCGGCGTTATCGGGGATCAGGCGAGCGCTGCCTTGGCAAAACAGGGCATTGATCCGCCGGTTCAACTCCATCGGCTGAGCCGCAAAGGCGATTGCATCACGGTCAAAATGCCGGCCTCGAGCGACCGCTACCTTATTCTCGCCGGCGTGGAAACGGCCAAGCGCCTGTGGACCGGCGTGAGCGCTCTGGATGGATTTGCCGCCGCCACCCAGAGTGCTTGGGATAGGGAGGAAATCGCCCAGGGGCTGCCCTCCATCACTGCCGCGACCAGTGAAGAGTTCGTGCCGCAGATGCTCAATCTGGACCGGCTCGGCGGCATCGATTTTGAAAAAGGCTGCTACACCGGCCAGGAAGTGGTCGCTCGCATGCATTATCTCGGCAACCTCAAGCGGCGCATGTATCGCATTCGCTGCAAGGGCAGCGTCATGCCAAAACCGGGCGACAGACTCTACGCGGCGAATTCGGAGGAGGGGCAGAGCATCGGACGGATCGTTGCCGTCGCGCCCGCCCTATCCGGGGGATATGAAATGCTGGCGGTGATCGAGATTCGCCACGCCGAATCAGGGGACATCCGACTCTTCGGGACCCAGGGCAAAGCCGTCGAACGGCTGCCACTCCCTTATAGCCTTTAGTCTGAAGCGCTTTCAAAGCGGCCTTCCGTTTATCTCTATCACTACGGCCCACATTGCTGGAAACTGATCTGGCCCCATGTCGTACAGTCTTCGCCGCCGCCAGCCCTGCTCCAGTGCCTGCAGCATTGGCAAGACCGCGCCTCCCTTTGCTGCTTTTCCGGGATTGAAAAAGGGACCCAATATACTTATATTCTACGTAAATCTTACTTGGAGACAGGCAATGGCTCAAGAAAAAACCAAGATCAGACTCAGTCTCGACGTATCCCCGGAGCTCAATGAAACGCTGGATGATCTGGCGATGAAAACCGGCACGACTAAAAGCGATATCCTGCGCAAGGCGATTGCGCTGATGGAAGTGGCGGTCGATGCCAAACAGCACCAGAATAAGCTAGGCATTCTCGATGAGCAGCGCCACCTGGTTAGAGAGATCGTCGGGATTTGAGGCTTGGCGGGCGAGCAGAATCAAAACCAGGCGCCGCCGCTCGACCTGAACGAGCTCATCAAAGATCGCGGGCTGAACGCCTCGATCAAGACGCCGGAGAATCCGCTGGATGCCGAACTGCGCAGGAAAAAAGATTTCGCGTTGTTCTGTTTCGCCCTTTTCGTGGTGAGCATCGTTCTGGGCGTCGCGCTGATGTTCATTTTCGGCCCGGCAGCCTCGCAGGATGACAAGAAATGGGCACTCGCGTTTGTCGCGAGCCTCGGCAGCGCGTTAGTCGGTTATCTGGTCGGCAAGCGATCCGACTGATTCTGGCTCAGAGGGGGAGCGCAGCCGGCTTTCCACTCCACGGGCGATGACGTCTGATGATCGGGCTCGGCCATGGAGTGCGTTCGCCCCGTCGGGGTCTTGCCGGCGCTCAGACATTCAGCATCATCCGGACCGGGTCTTCCAGGAGATCCTTGATCATGACCAGAAACTGCACGGCATCGCGACCGTCGATTAACCGGTGGTCGTACGATAAGGCCAGATAAACCATCGGCCGGATAACGATCTCGCCGTTCACCACGATAGGACGCTCCTTGATCGCGTGCATGCCCAGGATGGCGCTTTGCGGCGGGTTCAGGATCGGCGTCGACAATAGGGAGCCGAAGATTCCCCCGTTGGTGATGGTAAACGTGCCGCCGTTCAGCTCGTCGAGACTGAGCTTGCCGTCACGGGCCTTCTTGGCAAACTCACTGATCGCCTTATCGATGCCTGCAAAATCAAGCGTGTCGGCATTGCGCAGGATGGGAACCACCAGCCCGCGATCGGAGGATACCGCGATGCCGATGTCATAGTAGCCGTGATAGACGATTTCCTGATCCTCGATCGTCGCATTGACGATGGGAAAGCGTTTCAGCGCCTCAACCACGGCCTTGACGAAAAACGGCATGAAACCGAGCTTGATCGTGTGCTCCCGTTCGAACTTGTCCTTATACTGATTGCGCAGGTCGATTACCTTTTTCAGATCGACTTCGTTGAAGGTCGTCAGCAGAGCGGTCGTTTGCTGCACTTGCAGCAGCCGCTCGGCGATGCGAGCGCGCAGGCGCGACATCGCCACCCGCTGCTCAGGCCGGCCCTGAGCGTCGGCTTTGGCTGGGGCGACGGGCGCGGCTGGTGAAGCTTTGGCCTTTACCGCGGTGGCTTCGGCTGAAGCCCGTTGCGGCGGGTTTTCGAGATAACTCAAAACATCCTGTTTGGTCAGTCGGCCGTCTCTCCCGCTGCCCCGAATGGCTTTTGGATCTAGCTCGTGCCCGGTCACTAGTCTGCGGACCGACGGGCTCAGAGGTGCCATCGGTTCGCCATCGGGCGAGGTTGCAGGTTTGGGCGAGGGTTTTGCCTGTGAACCGTCCGGCGTCGCCTTTGCTCGCAAATCATCCGGCGTCGCCTTTATTTGAGCGTCGGCGGGCGCCGGGTTCTCCTGCGGAGCCGCAGCGCCTTCTGTGTCGATGATGGCGAGGGGTTGCCCGCTCTTTACCGTATCGCCCTTGGTGTGCAGGATTTCGGTCAGCACGCCGTCTTCAGGAACCGGAACTTCGAGGACCACCTTGTCGGTTTCCAAATCGATCAGGTTTTCATTCGCTTTCACCGCCTCGCCGGGCTTCTTATGCCAATCCAGCAGGGTGGCGTCGCTGACCGACTCAGGAAGATTGGGCACGGTGACTTCGATGCGCATGGACGATTCCTAGTGATTCTTGATGGGGGATAGGTTTGTGCAGGGCCGCTTCGATGACGGCTTTTTGCTGCTCGATGTGGCGGTAGAAATATCCAACCGCCGGGGAGGCGGACATCGGGCGTCCCGCATAGCTGAGCTTGATATCGGTATCCAGCAGATTGAGGAAGCGATGCTTGATCTGATGCCATGCGCCCTGGTTCTCAGGCTCTTCCTGACACCAGATGACTTCTTTCAAATTGGCATAGCGCGTCAACTCATCTGTCACATGACGGAAGGGAAACGGGTAGAGCTGCTCGATTCTTACGATGGCGACATGTTCCAGCTGTTGCTGCCGGCGCGCTTCCAGCAAGTCGTAGAAGACCTTGCCCGCGCAAAGCACGACTCGGTCTACCCGCTCGGGGTCCAGATCGTCCTGCTCACCGATGATGGGTCTGAAGTGGCAGTCGCAGAGCTCTTCCAGGCTGGAGGTCGCAAGCTTGTGCCGCAACAGGCTTTTCGGGCTCATCACGACCAAGGGTTTGCGGTACGGCCGCAATTCCTGACGCCGCAGCAAGTGGAATATCTGGGCGGGCGTCGAGGGTACGCAGACCTGGATATTGTGCTCGGCGCAGAGTTGCAGGTAACGCTCCAGCCGGGCCGAGGAGTGTTCCGGTCCCTGGCCTTCATAGCCGTGCGGCAGCAGCATGGTCAATCCGCTGCGCCGCCCCCATTTGGCTTCGCCCGAGCTGATGAACTGATCGATGACGACTTGCGCTACGTTGGCGAAATCGCCGAATTGCGCTTCCCAGATCACCAGCGTTTCGGGATCCGTGGTGCTGTAGCCATACTCGAAGGCCAGCACGCCTTCCTCGGACAGGAGCGAGTCGTAAATGTACATCGTGCCCTGATCCGACGACAGATTCTGCAGCGGAATATAGGCATCGCCGGTTTTCTGGTCGTAAACGACGGCGTGGCGGTGGAAGAAGGTACCGCGGCCGATGTCCTGACCGGTCAGGCGGATGTTCTTGGCGTCCGCCAGGAGCGTTGCATAGGCCAGGTTTTCGGCATAGCCCCAGTCCAGCGGCAGGTCGCCGGCCGCCATTTTGCGGCGGTTTTCCATGATCGCCGCGGCGCGCGGATGCAATTCAAAGCCTGCCGGCACGCTGAGCATCTTCTCCGAAAGCAGGCGCAGTCTTTCCGGGGAAATCGTCGTCTCGCAGTCGATATCCCACTTCTCGTCGGAGTATTGATGCCATTTGGCCCATCTGGCTTTCGTATAGCTGGTGGAGTGCTCCAAAATGGGCCTCGAGACCGTCTCGCCTTTCTTCAGGGCGCTCTGGTAATCGTCTTCCACGGCCTGCGCCCCATCAACGCTGACGATGTTTTCTGCGATCAGTTTCTCTGCATAAATCTTGCGCACCGAAGGGTGATTGCGGATGTGCCGGTACATCACTGGCTGGGTAACCGACGGCTCGTCCGCTTCGTTGTGTCCGTGGCGGCGATAACTGATGAGGTCGATGACGACATCGCGCTTGAACTTCATCCGGTAATCGAGCGCCAACTGGGCGATAAACAGCACGGCTTCCGGATCGTCCCCGTTGACATGGAACACGGGCGCCTGAATCATGTTGGCGACGTCGGTGCAGTACAAGGTCGAACGGGCGTCGAACGGGTTGCTGGTGGTGAAACCGATTTGGTTATTGATGACGATATGGATGGTTCCGCCGGTCGTGTAGGCGCGGGTCTCCGCCATATTGAGCGTCTCCATCACGACGCCCTGTCCGGCGAAAGCGGCGTCGCCGTGGATCAACAGCGGGACGATGGCCGTCTCGCCTTCATCGCCGCCGATGCGATCCTGGCGGGCGCGAACCGAGCCTTCCACGACCGGATCGATGATTTCCAGGTGTGACGGATTGAAAGCCAACGCCAGGTGAACCGGTCCGCCAGGGGTTTCGATGTCCGATGAGAACCCCTGGTGGTATTTGACATCGCCGGTAGTGGGCTGTCCCTCGGTTCCGGTATAGGTGCCCTCGAACTCCTGAAACAGCGCGCCGGGCTTCTTGCCCAGGATGTTGATGAGGACATTGAGACGGCCACGGTGCGCCATGCCGATGACGATCTCCTTGACGCTGTTGCCCCCGGCGCGCTGGATCAGCTCGTCCAGCAACGGAATCAGGCTCTCGCTGCCTTCTAGGGAAAAACGCTTCTGGCCGACATATTTTCGATGCAGATATTTTTCGATGCCTTCGGCGGCCGTCAGCAGTTTGAACAGCCATTTTTTCTTTTCGATGCTGGGCCGTCCGTGCGCTTGGGTACCTTCCAGGCGGAATTTGAGCCAGCGTTTGATCTCGCTATCGACGATATACATGTATTCAGTGCCGATGCTGCCGCAATAGGTCTCTTTCAGGATCGCGATGATCCGCCTGAGCGAGAGTTTCTCCATGCCGTTGAGGATCTCCATGGCGAACAGAGTGTTCATGTCGCTGTCGTCGAGACCATAGAAGGCGGGATCCAGATCGGGTATTGCAGGCGGATCGGTCAAGGCGAGCGGATTGTTACGCGCCTGCTGATGGCCGCGCATGCGGTATTGATCGATCAGCCGATCTACCGCTGATTGCTTGAGGATCGACGCCTCGATGCTGTCTTCGAGGGTTTTCTGGCGCGCCGCCCACGGCGTCTGGTCGGCTCGATCGAAAGCGACCTGCATTTGATCGCGCGGCGTCTCAAGCGGGTAAAACGAGCCATTCTGTATGGTCTTGAATAATTCCCGCCAGGTCGGTTCCACTGAATCCGGACTCCGGAGAAAGCGCTCATATAAGTCATCGAGAAAGCCGGCGTTGCCCCCGGACAGGGCAGACGACTCTTTCAGAGTGTGCAGAAAATCGTTCATCATTTATCCAGCATTTGCGAGTCGGTGAGTAAATCTAAGACTTGATAGCTACATTATTACTATATTCGAGAGCTCAATAGAACACGGCAAGTTTACGATAGTGGCAAATCACGTAGCGGTCCACGCCTAGGCGTCCTATTCTTTATGTGACTTTTTGAACTTGTTTTCAACGATTTTTTATTGCTTAATTAGTCTATTTACCATTATTTAAGGGTTCTTGCCCATGTTTGACGGATTGATCGGTCGGATTCCCGTATATAACCGCAGGCTAAACGTATTCGGCTATGATCTACGCTTCTGTGGTCCGGCGTCGATTGAAAAAGGGATGCCGGATGATCCGGGCGATCTGGCAAAACTCATCATACAGGCCTCCCACCAGCTGGACCTAGCACAGATCATCGGAGAGACCAGGGCGTTCATCTCGATGCCGCCCGAAGCGTTGCCGGATTTTGAAAAAATAGCCTGGCCCAAAGACAGGCTCGTCCTCAGCCTGCCGGATGAAGTGGTGACCGACAAGATGGTGGAACAGCGATTGAAGGATCTGGCATCCCAGGGCTATACCCTAGCGCTGCGCAATCCTTCACGTCCCCTGGGACTGGCGCACGATATCGGTCTAGCATCCATGCTGCAGGTGGACGCGCACGACGCCGAGCGTCTGAAACTCGAGGCTTCACTTCCCGCCATCCACACGCGAGGCGCCCAGGTGCTCGTCAGCGAGGTGGAGACGCCCGCTCAGTATCAGCGCTTTTTTGATCTCGGTCTCGATTATTACCAGGGACCCTATTTCGAACAGCCTAAACCGATACCGTTCTGTGAGATCCCCGCTAATCGTCTGGCGATTCTGGATTTGCTCGCTCAGTTGCACAGTCCTGAAGCGGACACCCGCAAGGTGGAGGAAATCGTCCGCAGTGACGCCACCATCAGTTATAAACTCCTCCGCCTGATCAATTCGGCGTATTTCGGCCTGCCGAACCGGATCGAATCGATTCGCCGAGCCGTCATCTTTTTCGGCTTGCAGCGGCTCAAGAATTGGGCCACCGTCATTCTGGTGAACGCCATCGAGTATAAGCCCCGGGAGTTGCTCACGACGGCGATGATTCGGGGGCGCACGTGCGAACTGTTGGCACAGGCGCTCGGCAGAGAAAAGGAGGAACGGTACTACATCGCGGGGCTGTTTTCGCTGCTCAACGCCATCATGGATGTGCCGATGCAAACCATTCTCAAGCACCTCGCTCTCCTGGACGACATCAACGAGGCGCTAATCAGCGGCAGCGGGCCAGTCGGTGAAGTGCTCAGTTACGTTCTGGCGTTCGAGAAAGGCGTTTGTCACGAGGCTGCTTGCCGTCATTTCCCGTCCGATGTCGCGATGCGGGCCTATCTCGACGCAATCGCCTGGGCCGCCGCGATTTCCCAGGAACTACGAGTCCAGTAACGCCCGCCCGCCGAGCGGACATCCAGTGGAGCCTCCTCATGTGGGATTTCAAGTTACTGTCGGCGACGCATAGCATCGAACGGACCATGCCGTTCGTGGTCTACCGCCTGCTGAGCTACCTTGCGATCAGCCTGGCTTTTCTGATCGCCATCCTGGCGGGGACGGGCAGCGCCGTCGGCATCGAGTCTCTGAGCAAAAATCCATTTGCGCTGGCGAACCTTGGCGCCGTGGCGGGGTTTTCCTTGTGCGGCTGGATAGTGTGGAAGCTGCGCAAAACTTTGCACTACGCGATCACGGGCGGACACCTGGCACTGCTGGCCGAGCTCAGCGCGGGCAAGCCGCTGCCGGAAGGCACGGCACAGATCGAGCATGCGAAACAAGTCCTCAGCCGGAAAATCCGATCGCCCGCCTCCCTGTTCGACCTCGATCGATGCATCGCCGGGGTGCTCTTCTCGATCACCGAAAACCGCGCCGTGCGTGCATTGACCGCCATGCAGCCGGCGCTCTTGAGGCGAGGGCTGTCGAAGCTTGCTGGACAGGTCGGCAGCTACACGGGCCGGGAAGTACTGGGGGTGGCGCTG
>CADDZF010000106.1 GCA_902812445.1 Methylococcaceae bacterium
CGTGGAGTCCTGATCAGCGAACAGAAAATCGCCTGCACACGGATGTCCTTGACGCGGTTCGAGCGCAGCTTGCGAATGAGTCCAACGATTTTTTTGAGGATGCTTGAACGATGGCCACGTCTCGCTTGAAATTCGTCCTCGTTCTGATCGTGCTGGTCGTCGCCGCCGCCGCTTACTATGGCTGGCGCACACATAAAACCTCGGACGAGACGCGCTATCGGGTGGCGCGCCTGGAGCGCGGCGACATTGTGCAGACCGTGTCGGCAAACGGTACCCTCAACCCCGTGGTGTTGGTCAACGTCGGCACTCAGGTCTCCGGCACGCTGCAGCACCTATACGCCGACTTCAATGACCGCGTGCGGGCGGGACAGGTGTTGGCCCGCCTGGATCCTTCGCTGATCCAGGCGCAACTGGCGCAGAGCCAAGCCAATCTGGCCAACGGCCGCGCCGCGCAGAAACTGGCGCAGGCCAACGAACGGCGCGCGCGCGCCCTGTTCGCCAAGGACTATATCGCCCGCGCCGATCTCGATCAGGCGATTCAGGCTCTGGAGGCGGCGCGCGCGCAGACGGACGCGGCGGCGGCCCAAGTGCGCCGCGACCGCACCAACCTCGGCTACACCGTCATCACCTCGCCGGTGGCGGGCGTGGTTGTGTCGCGCAGCGTCGATATTGGCCAGACGGTAGCCGCGAGCTTTCAGACGCCCACCCTGTTCACCATCGCCCAGGACCTGAAACGGATGCAGATCGATACCACGGTGGCGGAGGCCGACGTCGGCGGAATCAGGGTCGGGCAGGCGGCCCGGTTCACGGTGGACGCGTTTCGCGAGCGCGCCTTCCGCGGCGCCGTGCGGCAGATCCGGCTGAACTCGCAGATCCTGCAGAACGTCGTTACGTATAACGTGGTGATCGATGTCGCCAATCCCGAGGAACTTCTGCTGCCCGGCATGACGGCCTTCGTCAGTATCGTGCTGGCCGAGCGCCGGAATGTCGTGCGCCTGCCGCTCGCCGCGCTGCGCTATCGCCCTGGCGGTGACGCACGCCGGCCGCAGCCCGAGGGACAGACGGTCTATCGGCTGGAGAACGAGCGTGCGGTTGCAGTCAAGGTGCGTACCGGGATCGCGGACGCCCGCTTCGCCGAACTGTCGGCTGGGGAACTTAACGAGGGCGATGAATTAATCGTGGGCGAGGCGGCGCCCAAGGACGCGGACACGCCGCCTGGTGGCGGTTTCCGGGTCCGGATGTTCTAGCGGTGAACCGTCCCCTAATACGCGCCGTCGACCTGGTCAAGAGTTACCCGATCGGTGCGGGCGAATCCGTAGCGGCGCTGCGGCACGTCGATTTCGCCATCGACGCCGGTGAATTCGTCTCGATCATGGGGCCGTCCGGATCCGGCAAGTCGACCCTGATGAACATCCTGGGATGCCTGGATACCGCCACCACGGGTCACTATTTCCTCAACGGTCAGGATAGCGGACGGCTTTCCGCCGATGCCCTGGCGGCGCTGCGTAACCGCCTGATCGGCTTCGTCTTTCAGGGGTTCAATCTGCTGCCGCGCAAGACCATCCTCGATAACGTCGCGCTTCCCCTGCTCTACGCCGGCCTGAATCGGCCCGAAAGCCATAGACGGGCGGCGGCCGGGCTCGAGCGGGTGGGGCTGGGCAGCCTCGCGCGCCAGCGGCCCAATCAGCTGTCCGGCGGACAGCAGCAGCGCGTCGCCATCGCCCGCGCCTTGGTCAACGAGCCGCGGCTGATTCTAGCGGACGAACCCACCGGTAACCTCGATAGCCGCACCAGCGAGGACATCATGAAGCTGTTCGGTCAGCTCAATGAAGCCCGTGGCATTACCCTGATCGTCGTGACGCATGAGCCCGACATCGCCCGGCATGCGCGACGCCTCATTCACGTCGTCGACGGCATGATAGCGGGCGATGGAGCCGTGGAGTCGGTGCTGCAGAGAACGGCCTCATGATCGTCCGCGAGATACTGGGCGAGGCCGGGCAGTCGATGGGCGCCAACCGTTTGCGCACGGGGCTGACCATGCTCGGCATGATCATCGGCGTGGGCGCCGTGGTGCTCATGCTGGCGATTGGCCAGGGGGCGCAGTACATGGTCAGCGAATCCATTGCATCGATGGGCAGCAACCTGTTCATCGTGCTGTCCGGCTCCTCCACGTCGGGCGGCCTGCGTACCGGTTCCGGCACAGCGCCCACGCTCACCTTGAAGGATGCCGAGGCGATCGAGGAATTACCGGACGTCGAGGCCGTGGCGCCCGTTATGCCAAATAACGCCCCGCTCATTCACGGCGCCAGCAACTGGAGCACCATGGTAGCCGGCACGACGCCCTCCTACTTCGCGGCCCGTGACTGGTCTTTCGTATCCGGCGAGGGGTTCACGGAGAACGACGTCAGGTCGGCGACTCGCGTAGTCGTACTGGGCCAGAGGGTGGTGCAGAATCTCTTCGGCGACGAAGACCCCGTGGGGACGACCATCCGCATCAAAAACAGTCCATTCCTGGTGCTCGGCGTCCTGGCGCCCAAAGGTCAGAGCCTCGACGGGCGCGATCAGGACGATACCGCACTGGTGCCCGTCACCACGGCGCAGCGCCAACTGTTCGGCGATCAATTTCCCGGTATGGTGCGGTTCATGATGATCAAGGCGCGCACGCGCGAGAGCATGCCTTGGGCGGAGCAGGGCATCCGCGATCTGCTGCGCAGCCGCCACCGTCTGCGCCCAGGGCAGGAGGATGATTTTACCGTGCGCAACCTGACTGCGCTCGCGCAAACGGCCGCGGGAACCACGCGCGCCATGTCGATGATGCTGGGCTCGATCGCCTCGGTCTCGCTGCTGGTCGGCGGCATCGGGATCATGAACATCATGCTGGTATCTGTCACCGAACGCACCCGCGAGATTGGCATCCGCATGGCGATCGGCGCGCGCCGGCGCGACATCCTGCTGCAGTTCTTGTTCGAGGCGCTGATGATTTCCTTGCTCGGCAGCCTGATCGGCGCGCTGGTCGGATTTTTCGGCGCCTTCGCGGTCAGCCGGATCGTCGGCATGACGGTCGTCGTCACCGTCTGGTCCGTCCTGCTCGCGTTCCTCGTCGCCGCTTCGGTCGGAATCTTTTTCGGCTTCTACCCGGCGCGCAAGGCCGCCGGCCTCAGGCCCATCGAAGCGCTGCGCTATCAGTAGCCGAGGCTCCATCAAACGGGCAGCCGGTTCAGCCGCGGGCGTTAAGGGCCGGTTCGGAAGTTTCCCGGTCGGGCTCGGCCGCTTCCACAAGCCGCCTGCGATAGAGCATTCTCAGCACCCAGTAGAAGGCCAGCGCGGCGACCACGTGCTTCAAGGTGTGGCCGCTGACGATATGGCCGAGAGCGAAGAGCGGGTGATCCAGCGTTTCGGCCAGCTTGGCCGCTGCGTACAGCGCGATGGCGCCGAGGATGTCGGCGCCGCGGCTATAGCGCGCTGGAAACAGCAGCAGCATGAGCGGTATGCTGAGGATCGGGTAAAACTGCACTGCGCCGTAGGGATTCAGGTTCTCCATCCCGTTGATTTCACTCCAGCGCCAATAGATGACGCTGCCGGCGCCGAGCAGCAGCAGCGGCGCCAAGAGATAGAGACCGGCCTTCACGCTGATGCGCTCGATGAGCGCCGCCGAGAATATCGCCATCAGGCTGATCGTCATTGGCAGCCGGTCGAACACCAGCCGCCCGTCATCGGGCGCCAGGTGATAGTAGGACGAGCCGAGACCGATCAACACGGCCCCGAGAAAAAAGGCCGCGTAAGGCAGGCGCTCGGCCGGCGCTGCGAAAGCCCGGCTCGATACTGCGCTGGCAAGGTAGCACAAGCCCATGCCGCCGAAGATGAAAAATGGAAGATTGGACAGTACGTTCACACAGTTCGGCAGACCGAAACAGGCGCGCTGATCGGCAAAGCCGTGGTATTTCTGGACCTGCACGATCGGCGGCAGCAGCAGCGCGGCGACGAGCACGGCCAAGGTCACCGCGCCGATGAGCCCAAAGCGCATCCTTAGGCTCCAATGCCGGGCCCATGCCAGTTTTTCCATCAGCCATCGTTCGGTTCGCTTCATGTAAGCTCCTGATCTCCTGCCTGCCATTGCCGCGTAGCGCTCACCTCCATATATCCAGTGCCGTCGGCGTTTCGGCAATTTTTACAATGCTGGCGTGTAATTTTTACCCGCTCAGTTTCGCGCTAAGCCTTTAATCCACAACGAAATCACTGCCATAAAAAGGTGCATCGAGTCAGGGATCCAAGGCATGTATATTGCTGTTCTTGAAAGACAAGCGGTACGTGCATATATCATGGTGTATGCCATTTGTAGGCCAAACCGGTCAAGATTGGCTCTTCGCCAGCCGGGCGAGTGGAGCCAATCGCTCAGATGAGGAAGCGACCATGGCGAGTCATGAACCCTCCGGGGATAGCCACAGACAGGCGGAGAGAAAGCGCTCTCTGCTGAATACAGCCGACTGGGCCGCTCTGGCTTTCCTGGTCATCGGTGGGATCAATTGGGGTCTGGTAGACGCATTCAGTCTCGATCTGATCGCGTCGCTATTCGGCGGAATGTCGCCTGTGTCCCGCGTGGTCTATTTGCTGGTCGGTCTCTCGGCGATTTACCTGCTCCTCACTCTGGGTAGGCTGGCGAAACTCTCAGCGGAGGTCGGCGAATGAGCAAACAACGCAATCGTGCGGTCGATGTGCTGATTTCGGGCACCCTCGCCGGCATCGCCACGGCGCTGGTGGCGAGCGCACGCGGCAAGGTCGAGAACCGCAGCGTGGCGGCGCCTTTGAATGCGACCAGCCATATGATCTGGGGTAAGCGGGCGACCTGGCAAAAGGCGCCCACGCTCAAATACACCGGCACCGGCTTTCTGCTGCATCACGCGGCTGCCGTTCTCTGGGCGACAGTCTACGAGCGGCTGTTCGGCGACAAGGCGGATACCGGCACTATAACGAAGTCGCTGACGCACGGCGCGCTGGTTTCGGCTCTGGCTTATCTGGTTGATTATCACGTGGTGCCGAAACGGTTCACGCCAGGATTCGAAGAACGGCTATCCGATCGCTCGCTGGCATTGATCTATGCCGTCCTGGCTTTGAGTTTGCCGTTTCGGGGGTTGTTGCAGAAGGGGAAAAGAAAATGAGCAAGACGTTTAAACGCAGCGATGATTTCGCCGGGCATGCCAACTCGGTAAAAGCGCGCGGCAAGGTAGACAAGAAAGCAGCTTCGAAGAAAAAAATCAGAAATTATCATCTGTTTGCCGTCGTCGACGAGGACGGCGAATATTCGTTCACCAGCGCGAAAAGTTGGCGCCGGGACGCAGAACAGGACTAGCGCCGGCTGCGCAAACAACTTGCGTACGCGGGCTCCAAGCTGATAGGGATCTCACCCAGCGGCGCCGCAATACTCCCGCCCCGAAGGGAAGACGCCGGCAAGGGATGGCTGGGTGAGAGCACAAAAAAGCGCCTTGTGCTGGTTGCGTCGTGATCTTCGGTGCTACGACAGCGCTGCCTTATTCCATGCGCTGAAATACCACGAGTGTGTCTTTTGTGCATTTGTTTTTGATACCGAGATACTGGACCGTCTGGAGAACCGGGAAGACCGCCGGGTCGAGTTCATTCTGAAAAGCGTTCTCGAGCTGCACGCCGAACTGGAGAAGCTCGGTAGCGGCCTCATCCTGCTGCACGGTGCCGCTCGAGAAGAAATCGTTCGCCTCGCCCGTGAGCTGCAGGTCGCTGCGGTTTACGCCAATGAGGATTACGAGCCGGCGGCGATCGAGCGCGATCGGGCGGTGGCCGAGGGCTTGCGCGAGAGCGGGATAGCGCTCCATCTTTTCAAGGATCAGGCGATCTTCGCCCGGGATGAATTGCTCAGCCAGAGCGGCGCGCCGTTCACGACCTATACGCATTATAAGAGCGCCTGGCTGCGCAAGCTGGAACCGTTTTATCTGCGCCCCTATCCGGTACAGAAATATCAGGCGCATCTGGCGCGGCCCCCGTCGGCCAGTCCGGTGCCGATACTGGAGGCGATCGGTTTCAGGCCGACCAACCTGGCGCAGCTGCGGGTCTTTCCGGGCATGGCGGGGGCGCGCCGGTCGTTTCTCGATTTTCTGCGGCGGATTCGGTTCTACCGGGAAAAGCGGGATTTTCCCGCAGTCAAGGGCGTTTCCTATCTTTCGGCGCACTTTCGCTTCGGCACGCTATCGGTCCGCGAAGCCGCCAGTCTCGCGTATGATCTCGGCAACCGGGGTGCGGACGCCTGGCTCGCCGCGCTGATCTGGCGCGATTTCTTCTTTAGCATCCTCTACCATTTTCCCCACGTCGTCGCTCATCCGTTCAGGCGCGAATACGAAGCCTTGGCGTTCCCCAACCGGCCAGACTGGTTCGCCGCCTGGCGCGCGGGACGCACCGGGTTTCCGCTGGTCGATGCGGGCATGCGCCAGCTCAACGCGACGGGTTACATGCACCACCGCCTGCGCATGCTGACGGCATCTTTTCTGGTCAAGGACCTACACATCGACTGGCGCCTGGGCGAGAAACATTTTGCCGACACGCTGATCGATTATGACCTTGCCGCCAATAATGGCGGCTGGCAGTGGGCCGCTTCGACCGGGTGCGATGCACAACCGTATTTCCGTCTGTTCAATCCGGTTACCCAGTCGAAGAAGTACGACCCCGAAGGGCGATTCATCCGCCGCTATGTTCCGGAACTCGCGGGCTGCGATGGCAAGTCCATCCACGAGCCGTGGAAAATGAGCGTCTTCGAACAGACGTCTGCAGGCGTCGTCATCGGACGCGATTATCCGGCGCCGATCGTCGACCATGCCGCCGAACGGCAGCTCACGTTGACCCTGTATACGGCAATAAGGCCGACTGCCGCCGCGAATTCGGCGTGAATGGCCAGCCGCTGCAAGACGGGTGGTGCTGCCGCCCTGTTGACGCCACCCGCACCGCCCGTCTCAGGAGATTTTTTTGGAGCGTCGCCGGACCTCGCCGTCGCTGAAAATCAGCTCGCCGGACGGCGCCGTATCGGCTTGCAGAACCCGCCCGAGATAATTCAAGGCATACCGATGATCGCTGTCGTCGACGGCGGCGGTGCAATCTGCCGGCACGAACAGCTCGAAGTCGTGAAGATAGGCATCGTTAGCGGTGAACAGGACGCAAATATCGGTCGTCACGCCGGTGAGGATCAGGGTTCTGGCGCACAGATCCTCCAGCAGCAGGCGCAGCGGGGTGGAAAAAAAACGCCGAGTTTTTCGGTTTCAGCACGAAAAAATCATCCGCTTCCGGCTGCAGGCATTCCACGACTGGTTTGCCTTTCGCCGGGCTTTCCAGGCAATGTTGGACGATATGACGGAAATCCGAGCGCCACTGGCCAAAATTATCATTGGCATAAATGGCGCTCACTCCCGCCGCCTTGGCGCGCGTTTTCAGCGCCTGTGCCCGGCGTGCGGCGGCGAGGGCGGCCGGCAGCAGACACTCACCCTCTGGAAACGCCAGATCATTGATGAAATCGATCAGTATCAGCGCCGTCGTGCAGTGCCTCGGCTGATCGCCGTGTAGCTTGTCCTCGGTTTGAGCCATGGCGCCGCTGCTAGCGATCGTGCATTCCCGACGGGTCTTTTTGACCACCATTCTCCTGTTTGCGCATCCGGGCGAACTCCTCTTCCAGTTGCTTCAGCTCCCGGTCACTCGCGTGCTCGAGGTCCACCAACCCGGTACGTGCCTGATCGACCGAGCGCAACAGTTCGTCCAGCTTGAGGTGCAGCGCCAGAGTATCCCGGTTTTGCGAATTCTGGATAAGGAAGACCATGAGGAAGGTCACGATCGTCGTGCCGGTATTGATCACCAGTTGCCAGCTATCGGAATAGTGAAAAAGAGAACCGGTGACGGACCACACCACCACCACCAGGATGGCGACGATGAAAGCCGCCGGCGAGCCGGCGAGGGTCGCCGTCCGGGCGGCGAATCGGTGGAAAAATTCGTTCATGGAGTTTGCTAGTAATCTCGGCTTGGGAAATGGCTGGCGCGTGATCGAGGCATACAGTTACCCGTTTGCCCTCTGGTTGAAGGCAGTTTAGCAATTAACATGCCGGTCCTCGCTGGAGGCGTAGCCCGGCCGCTGCGGTTAGACCGGATCAGCGCTCGGCTCGCGGCCGGTAAGATTTACACGCACTAAGGAAAGCTTTACGCGTTCGCTGGCGGTTACGCTGCAAAATAGCCACCGCGTGATGCGCGTGCCGGGTTGATGGACCTCGAGGCAGCGGCAGCGTCCGGTTCATCGGACGCGGCTCGAGCGTTCGGTTCTCAAGCGCACGCTAGCCGCAATTGGGGAACACCACCGAGGTGCTGACGGTCCATGCTTGTGTAACGGACCGGACCGACTGACAATGGGTCATGCCTTCGAAACATAAGTCGTCCACGGTGAATCCGGCGTGGCGGGAAAGCGAGGCTCACTTGCGCCTGATGATCGACGATCTGCCGACGCTGATCCGCATGAGCGATGCGGGCGGCTTTTGCTTCTTCGTCAACAAATCTTGGCTCGCTTTTACTGGACGCGCGCTCGAACAGGAGCTGGGCGATGGCTGGAGCGAAGGCATGCCGCGCGATGACTACGCCCGCTACCGGCTGGCGTACGAAAAAGCCTTGGCGTCCCGCCACCCCTTTGAAATGCGGTACCGGCTCCGCCACCGCAGCGGCGAATACCGCTGGCTGCTCGAGAAAGGCGCGCCATCGCACGAGCCGGACGGCAGCTTTGCCGGCTATAGTGTGGTGTGCGACGACGCGGGCGAGTACGCACCGAGCGAGCAGGATGGGCAGCAGAGCCAGTCGCTCTACCCCGCCATTGTCGAAGCGGTGCCGCACATCCTCTTCAGCCTGCTGCCGGACGGACGCGCGGAATACATCAACCGGGCTTGGAACGAGTATACCGGACTGCCCGATGAGTGTTCGCGGGAGCACGGCTGGCAGAACGCCCTGCATGCGGATGAGCGCGAGCGGCTTCTCACTGAGTGGCGGGAGCATATCGAGACCGGCGCGGCGTTCGTCATCGAGCATCGGCTCCGCAGCGCCGGCGGCGCCTATCGCTGGTTTCTGTCGCGTATCGGTCCCATCCGGGACGCCTCCGGACGCATCGTCCGCTGGATCGGCACGGCCACGGACGTTCATGAGCGCCAGCAGGCCGAACAGGCGCTGCGCGGCAACCTGACACTCCAGAGCGCCATTCTCGACAGCGCCGCGTACATCATCGTGGCTACCGATCCCGCGGGCGTCATTCTGACCTTTAACCGGGCCGCCGAAAAGCTACTAGGTTACGCGAGGGAGGAAGTCGTCGGCAAGGCGACTCCGCTGTTGTTCCACGATGCCGCCGAAATCCAGCGCTGTGCGGAGGACCTGACGGATCGTCTCGGCCGAACCGTGCCGGCGGGATTCGAAGTGCTGAGCCTCAAAGCGCGCCTTGGCCTGCTGAACGACAAGGAATGGACGCTGGTCAAAAAAGACGGCAGCCGCTTTACGGTCGAGCTTTCGGCCACCGTATTGCGTGATGCGCAGGGCGTGATGAGCGGCTTTTTGTGTATTGCCGGGGACATCAGCGAGCGCAAGCGAACGGCCGATCTGCTGGCGAGCCAGCAGTTCATGCTGCAGGCCATTGCGCTAGGCTGGCCGCTGAAAGAGGTCCTGCAGATCATCACCGGAGCGATGACGAAGCAGTTCTCTGGGGCCTATTGCACCGCTCGCCAGGCCGGCGAGCGAGAAGCAGTGTTCTCCGGCATCACCAGCGATCAGTCGGCGTGCGCGTTCGTCGCCAACGGCAGGGTCTGTAGCCCCGACGCGAGGCTGTGCGACCAGGCGAAACAGGTGAGCAGGTCATTCGTGGTCAGAGACATCGCCCGCGATCCGCTCTGCGCGCACGTGCGCGAGATGGCGCTCAGCCGGGGTTTCAGGGGGTGCTGGTCACACCCGATTGTGGGGCAGAGCGGTGAGGTGCTCGGCACTCTGAGCGTGTATCAGCGCAGCGTGCGCGAGCCGAGTGCGCGGGATCTGGAAACTCTGCGCATGGCTACCCAGTTGTCGGGCATCGCCATGGAGCACCGGCGCGCCGAGCAGCAGTTGCGCGACCGGGCGGACGCGCTGGTACGGCTCAACCAGGAACTGTCGCGCCGCAATGCCGAGCTGGACGCTTTCGCCCACAGCGCTTCGCACGACTTGAAGGAACCTCTGCGCGGCATCCACAACTATGCGCAGTTCCTGCTGGAAGACTATGCGGGGATCATCGATACGGAAGGCGTCGCGAAGCTCCAGACG
>CADDZF010000107.1 GCA_902812445.1 Methylococcaceae bacterium
CGCCAGCACGGCGAATACGCCTCGCTTCAGTTTTGGCCGATAGCCTATTAACCCGGCCCCTAAACAGGCCGGGTTAATCCGGGCCAGGGAGCCGAAAGCGCGGCGCCCAGCCGCGTGAGCCAAGGCCGGGCGTGTACCGGCCTTGGCGATGGCCCAAAATACCAGGAGGGTATTTTCGGGCCGGAATAATAAGGCAATCAGCATGATGTTTTCTCCTCGAGTTTTAGCATTGATGGCGAGCTGCTGGGGGCCGATTCACCGCGATCCATCCGGGACAAACGCTCATCAAGAGCGCTTAGACGGTCCTGCGTGCCGATGTCCATCCAGAAACCGCCATACAGTTCACCACTCACTTTCCCCAGCGCCATCGCCTGCCTCAACAGGGGCGCCAGCGCGAACTTGCCCGCCCGGCAGCCGGCGAACAGTTGAGGCCGGTAAACGCCGATGCCGGCAAAGGTTAAGCGATTTTCGCCCGCCTCCCGCACCCGATCCCGCTCCAGGGCAAAATCGCCGAGCGGATGCTGCTGCGGGTTCGGCACCAATACCAGATGAGCTAACCCCACCGGCTGCCCGCGCAGGCGGGCGAACGGAAAATCGGTCGCGATATCACCGTTGAGCGCCAAAAACGGCTGCTCGCCGAGTAGAGGCAGCGCTCGAAGGATGCCGCCACCGGTCTCCAAGGCTTCTCCGCCCTCGTAGGAATACCGTATGGTGGCCCCATAACGACTGCCATCGCCCAGCGCCGCCTCGATCTTTTCGCCCAGATGAGCAAGATTGATGATCACTTCCGCAATTCCGGCTTTGACCAACGCGTGCACCAGATATTCGATCAGCGTTCGTCCACCGGCCGACAACAGCGGTTTCGGCGTATGGTCGGTCAAAGGGCGCATGCGCTCACCTCGCCCGGCGGCCAAGATCATCGCCCTCACGCGGCCGCTTCCTGCAGGGTTTCACCTGCCCTTGGCAGCACATCCTGCTGCAGAATGTCCGCGAAGCCGGATAAGAGCGGGTACCGTTGGCAAGTTGCGCTCACATACGACAAGGTTCGCGGAATATGCTTGAGATAGGCCGCCTTGCCATCGCGCAGTTTCAGACGCGAGAAAATGCCGATCGCCTTGAGGTGGCGCTGCACGCCCATTAAATCAAACCAGCGCTGCCACCGTTCCGGTTCCTCGCCTGTCATCAGGCCGGCATCGCACACACGCCGGTAGTAATCGCGCGACCAGGACTCGACCCACGCCGCCGGCCAGGCAATATAGCAGTCGCGCAGCAGCGACACCGGATCATAAGTAATCGGGCCCACAACGGCATCCTGGAAATCCAGCACGCCGGGATTCCTGTCTTGCAGGATCATGAGATTACGGGAATGATAGTCGCGGTGCACGCAAACCTTAGGCTGTTCCAGCGCGGAAGCGGTTAGAATACGCCAGACCGATTCCAGCACGGCGGTGGCGGAAGCCGCCATCTCGATGCCGAGCAAACCCCGCAAAAACCAGTCACGGAAAAGGTCCATCTCCGTGCGCAGCCGCTTTTCGTCGTACAAGGGTAAATCGCACGCGGCAGCGTGGATATTGCGCTGCAGGGACACGAGCGTCTCCATCGCATCGTCATAGAGCACATCGACGTTGGTTTCGGCCAGTCCATCCAGATAACAGGTGGCGCCGAAATCATCGAGCAGCAGAAAGCCGTTCGACTCGTCCGCATGATGGATATGCGGCACGTGAATGCCGGCCGCCGCCAGCATGCGGGCGATCCTGATGAAGGGGCGAACGTCCTCGCGCGGTGGCGGGGCGTCCATGGCGATGTAGCGGGATCGATCGAGGACAACGCGAAAATAGCGCCGGAAGCTGGCATCGCTGGATGCGGACTCGATGGAGTTAACTGTCTGGGAAAGCGTTTCGGTCAGCCAGATGCTCAATTGCTCTAATCGCGTATCGCCACTTTCCGACATGTCCTTGACGCCTTTTCCAAAAAATTATCAACCAAGCCAACACTGAATCGTTATAATCGACAACTTGCCTGATTTCGAGTACATGGGAACCGCCGCTTTTTGTTCGCAGCATGTTATCACTGATCGTCCCGCTACGTTATCCGTCGCTCGTCCTACTCCTCCTGCTCCCCGTCCTCTCCCCCGTTTACGCAGCCAACGCTAACTGGAACTGCCAGCGCAGCAAGGATGGCAAGGAATGGGTCTGCGTGTCGGGTCAAGGCAAGGTGGATACCTCATCCAAGGAACGATCCGGGTCCAAGAGCCCTTCGCCTGAAGCGGCGGGGGAAGCGGGAACCCGAGAGCCCGCGCCGGAAGAGCCCGTGGAGGGTACTAGACTCGCCGCTCCACCGCCTGCGGAAAGGCCTCGGCCAGGCAGCCGGGGCAAATCCACATCGACTTTACCGACTAAACCGGAAAAACCCGGCGCCGAACCGGAAGAGAAACCGGCCGGATCGGGACAGAGTGAGAAATTCGCTGCCAGATCCGCGCCGGCAAGACAGCGTCCGGGCTGGACGTGCGAAGCGAATGCCGAGAAGGATTGGGATTGCGAACTGGTCGGCCCGGATCCCAAAGGCCAAGCTCATGTCGTCACCGATGAGGGGAGACGGCCGGTGCGGCGAACCGCTACCGCCGATATCACCGAAGCAGACGAGCAGCGATTCGTCTCGATCATGGATGTGATTAAAGAAGACCCTTGGGGTAACGACTGCAGCAAGCCCTCCAGCAGCTTTTTCCTCTCGCCGCAGGATAGAGCAGCTCGCGAACGGGCGCCGGTCGATGTTCAGTCCAATTTCACCGAGGTGTATGACGAGGAAAACGCCAGTTTCAGTGGCTCTGCGGAAATCAAACGGGCCGATCAGACGCTCCTGGCGGACCATATCAACTATAATACCGTTTCCGGCGCGGCCAATGCCCAGGGCGATGTGATTTATCGGGAAAAAGGACTCTCCTTCGCCAGCGACAGCGCTTTTTTGCGGCTCAAATCCAATCAGGGTACGTTACGCAATACGCAGTTCATCCTGGAAACCGTCCCTGCGCGTGGCACATCCCGGGTCACTCACTTCGACAGCAACACGCTGTCGCGCTATGAGAAAGTCGCTTTCACCAGTTGTCCGCCCGGCAATCAAGACTGGCTGCTGCACGCCAGAGACATCAAGATCGACAAGGAAACCGGGCGCGGCACCGCCACGCACGCTTGGCTGGAATTCAAGAACGTACCTTTTCTGTATGCGCCGCTGTTTACCTTTCCGGTCGATGACAGGCGCCAATCCGGCATCCTGGCTCCCACTTTTGCGGTTTCGCGCATTTCCGGCTTCGATCTCACGGTGCCCTACTATTGGAACATCGCGCCAAATTATGATGCGACCTTTTCACCGCGTTTGCTGACCAACCGAGGCGTCTTGCTGCGCACCGAGTTCAGATATTTGACCCGACATAGTTCGGGCAGAAGCTTGCTGGAATACCTTCCCTACGACGCGAAACGCCAGCAGGCCCGCGGCCAGTTCGGCTTTCTCGATAATACCCGGTTCAGCCCCAATCTGCTCGGCAATCTCAACCTCAATTACGTATCGGATGAACGCTATCTGAACGAACTGGGCAATCCGCTCTATTTCCTCGACCGGCGCTTCATTGCGAGCCAGGCGAATCTTACGTACATCGGCTCGCATTATTCCTTGGTCAGCCACGCCGATTATTATCAGACGGTCGATCCGACTATCCCGGACATCGCCAAACCGTATCGGCGGCTACCGCAGTTGCTTTTGAACTATAGCCGACCCGTCGCCAATACCGGACTGGCGTTCAGCGGACTGGGCGAATTGGTCAATTTCAACCGCGAACAGACATTGACAGCGCAGCGTCTTAACCTGAAACCCAAGCTCAGTTATCCGCTGCAAACCGCGTGGTCGTTCCTGACGCCAAGTTTCAGCGTGCAGCACACGCAATACTGGCTGCAGAACCAGCAGCCGTTTATCGCCAACAACTTGAGCCGAACGACACCGATACTATCGGTCGACAGCGGGCTCTATTTCGAACGCGATACGCAGTTTTTCGGCAGCCCCCTGGTGCAAACGCTCGAGCCCCGGCTGTTCTATGTCTACATACCGTACCAGGATCAAACCAAGCTCCCCGTGCTGGACACGGCGCAATATGATTTTAATTACTATCAACTGTTTCGCGAAAACCGCTTCGTCGGGAGTGACCGCGTGGGCGATGCCAATCAAGTGACCTTGGCGCTGACGACGCGTCTGATCGACCACGCGTCCGGGCTTGAGCGCATGCGCGCCAGTCTCGGAGAGATCTATTACTTTGATGAGCGCCGAGTGAACCAGGCCAGTGTGGCTAACTGTCCGGAGTCCATCACCAGCACGGAAAGCTGTCGCCAGTTCCTTGCCCAGACGCAACCGAGCGTGGTCGAGCCAAGGACGGAAGACTTGTCGAATATCATCGGCCAACTGAACACTTTGCTGACCGAACACTGGTCGCTGGGCTCGGGTGCGCAGTGGAATCCCAACAAAAGCCGGATCGATCGCGGCCAGGTTTCTTTGCAATATCGGGGTCAGCTCAACCATTTGCTGAATCTGACTTACCGCTACCGGCGCGATCCGCTCGATCGATCCGTAGACGACCCGTTCAACCAGTCGCTCGAGCAAACCGACGTCTCTTTCCGTCTGCCGATCGCTGCCGGCTGGTATGCGATCGCTCGCTGGCAGTACTCCCTGCTACATCAGGTGACGGTGGAGAGCTTTGCCGGGTTTGAGCGCGAAACGTGCTGCTGGCGCTTCAGTTTGATCGGTCGGCACTATATCAACGCCGTGAATAACGTGAATTTTTTGGCCAATAACCGCGCAGCCTTTACCAATGCGGCCAATAACGGCATTTTCTTCCAGCTCGAATTGAAAGGCCTGACCCGGTTCGGTGACCAGGTCGATCAATTCCTCAACCGGAGTATTTCGGGCTACCGGATACCTGATGAATGACAACCTACAATCGTTACCCCGCCATGACTGCCCAATGCTTGCCTAAAACCTCGCCGATCATCCTCTGCCTGCTGCTCGCCATGATGGCTCAGCTGATGCCGGACACGAGCTGCGCCAATGAATCCGAAGGCTCGGTGGATCGCATCGTCGCCATTGTCGAAGATGGCGTCATTCTCGAAAGCGAGCTACAGCAGCGCGTCAACGCCATCAAGAAAAAGCTGGCGGAGAGCAATACCGCGCTACCGCCCGAGGGCGTGCTGGCGCGCCAGGTGCTTGAACGCATGATCATCGACAAGCTGCAACTGCAGATGGCCGAGCGTGCCGGCATACGGGTGGACGATGAAACCCTGCGCATGGCGGTACAGCAAATCGCCGAGCGCAACCATTTGGGCGTGGAGGAATTCCGCAAGGCATTGCTGGAGGAAGGCATCGCCTATACCGGATTTGTCGAAGAAATACGCAACGAAATTCTCTTGGGGCGCCTGCGCAGCTCGCAGATCAACAATCAGATCAAAGTCACTGACCATGAAGTGGAACACTATCTCGAAACCCACGGCAAGGCCGGCAGCGAGCATGGCAGCGAATACCTGATCGGACACATCCTGATCGCGACGCCGCAAACGGCATCGCCAAGCCAAATCCAGGCGGCGCGGGAAAAAGCGGAGCGCCTGGTCGAGGAGCTCAACCACGGGCGCGATTTCAAACAGACGGCCTTGAGCGTCTCGGACGATGCGCAAGCGCTTTCGGGCGGCGAACTCGGTTGGCGCAAGCTCGGTCAGGTTCCAACCCTGTTCGCCGACAAGGTAACGGCGATGAAGGAAGGCGCCATCGAAGGACCGATACGCAGTCCCAGCGGATTTCATATCATCAAACTGCTGGGCGTCAAGGGCGAAGACAAGCACGTAGTTGTCAAAACTCACGCCCGCCATATTCTGGTCAAGCCCAATGAAGTAGTGAGTGATGAGGACGCCAGACAAAAGCTCCTCGCTCTGAAGGAGCGCATCGAAAATGGCGACGATTTCGCCGTCTTGGCGCGCGCGCACTCCGATGATAAAGGCTCTGCGATCAAGGGCGGTGATCTTGGCTGGGTGGAGCCGGGAGCCCTGGTGCCGGCGTTCGAGGAAGCGATGAACGCACTAGCGGTAAACCAGATGAGCGAGCCGGTGCAAACCCAATTTGGCTGGCACCTCATCCAGGTGCTCGAGCGCCAACAGCAGGACAATACCGATGATTACCGCAAAACCCAGGCGCGCGACGAACTATTCAAACGCAAGGTCGAGGAAGAAACCGAGCTGTGGCTGCGCCGGCTACGCGATGAGGCGTACGTTGAAATACGACTAGAGGAGATGTGAGGCGGGCGCGGCGCACAACATCAGTCAACGTCACGATCGCCTTCGTCTTGCCAACCTGGTGGGTATTAACCTTTAATCCCCAAAACATCCTGCATATCGTACAGCCCGGTATCCCTTTGCATGATCCAGGCGGCTGCTCTAAGGGCGCCTTTGGCGAACGCCACGCGGCTGGAGGCTTTATGGGAAATCTCGACACGCTCCCCTTCAGCGGCGAACATGACGGTGTGTTCGCCGACAATATCGCCCGCGCGTATGCTGGAGAAACCAATGGTGTTTCGCTCCCGCTCACCGGTTATGCCCTCTCGGCCGAAGATGGCACAGTCCTTAAGATCGCGTCCCAGCGCATGGGCGACCACTTCTCCCATGCACAATGCGGTGCCCGAAGGGGCGTCCAGCTTGTGCCGGTGATGCGCTTCGATGATTTCGATATCGCTCTGGCGACCGATCACCTTGGCTGCCATCTCCAGCAATTTTAAGGATAAATTGACGCCGACACTCATGTTCGGAGCCATGACAATCGCCATTTTTTCCGCCGCCTGAACGATCTTTTCCCGTTGCTCGGGCAAAAATCCAGTGGTTCCAATGACCATGCGCCGAGCCTGCCGGCGGCAGAGCTCGAGATTCGCCAAAGTGGCTTCTGGCCGAGTGAAATCGATCAGCACGTCGAAAGTATTGACGGCGGAGGCCAAATCGCCTCGGATCACGACGTTCCGCCGCGCGAGTCCTGCAATTTCACCCGCATCCTTGCCGACTGCAGGGCTGTTTTCGCGCTCTATCGCTGCGGCCAGGCGTAGTCCCTCGGCATCCGCGCACGCCTTGATGAGCATTTGCCCCATCCGTCCAGCCGCGCCCGCGATGGCGACCCTCGTCATGTTGTTCCGCCTGAAGTCATCAGAGTATCGTTCGGCTAACCCTGTCGACGTCAAAGACCCAGCTTGTCGAAGAACTGCTTAACGCCGTCGAACCAACCGTGCTCCTGCGGACTGTGGTGGCTGCCGCCTCCGCTGAGCGATGCGTCCAGTGTTTGAATCAGCTCGATCTGCTCCTTGGTCAGATGAACCGGCGTCTCGATCTTGATGCGGCACAGCAAATCGCCGACGGCTCCGCCACGCACCGGCCGAACGCCTTTGGCGCGCAGACGGAACAAGCGTCCGGTCTGCGTTTCCGGCGGAATTTTTAGCGTCACTTTGCCGTCCAGCGTCGGCACGTCCAGCTCGCCGCCGAGGCAGGCGGTAGGAAAGCTGATGGGAACTTCACAATAAAGGTTAGCGCCGTCGCGGGTAAAGATCGGGTGCTCTTTGACCTGCACTTCGACGTAAAGATCGCCCGGCGGTCCGCCACTTTCACCTGCTTCCCCCTCGCCGGACAGGCGGATGCGATCTCCCGTATCGACTCCAGCGGGAACCTTGACTGACAGCGTCCTGGTTTCCTGGACCCGGCCCTGGCCGTGGCATTCCCGGCAAGGGTCCTTGATCTGCTGGCCGCTGCCGTGACACGTTGGGCAGGTTTGCTGTACGGCGAAGAAACCTTGCTGCATGCGGATTGCGCCGTGGCCTTGACACATCGGACAGGTTACCGGCGCTGAGCCTTTTTTGGCGCCGCTGCCACCGCACTGCGCGCAGGTGACCAGCGTCGGCACGCGGATCTTGGCTTCCGTGCCAGCCACGGCCTCTTCGAGACTCAGCTCAAGGTTGTAGAGGAGATCGGCACCGCGCTGAGCACGGCTTTTCCGCCTGCCTCCGGTCGCGCCGAAAATATCGCCGAATACATCGCTGAAAATATCGCTGAAATTTTCGCTGGAAAAGCCGAAACCGCCCCCGCCGCCCATGGACGAATCGACGCCGGCGTGGCCGAACTGGTCATAGGCCGAGCGCTTCTTCGGGTCGGATAGAACCTCGTAAGCTTCATTGATTTTTTTAAACTTTTCCTCGGAAGCGGAACTGCCGGTATTGCGATCAGGATGATATTTCATCGCCAGCCGGCGATAGCTTTTCTTGATCTCGCTATCGCTCGCGTTGCGCGCCACTTGGAGCAATTCGTAGTAATCTTCTTTTGCCATAAATAGAGAATGCCGCCGTTTGATGCGGCGGCTCAGTCAGCAGGTTGAACAAACGTTTCAGGAGACCTGATTATCGTTTATCTTCCTTCACTTCTTCAAATTCGGCGTCGACGACATCGTCGGTCGCGCCGGCTGGTTCGGCGGTTTTCTCCGCGCTCTCGGTACTCCCTCCGGCGCCTGCGGTCTCGCCTTTCTGCGCGTATAGGCGCTCCGCCAGCTTGCCGGAAAGTTCGGCCAATGCCTGGGTCTTGTTGGCAATGGCTTCCCTGTTGTCGCCCTTGATCGCTTCCTTGAGCTCATTGATCGCAGCTTCGATCTTGGACTTTTCATCGCCCTGGATTTTGTCACCCAATTCCTGCAGCGTCTTATTCGTCGCATGGATCATGGCATCCGCCTGATTGCGAGCATTGACCAGTTCATGCAGCCTGCGATCGTCTTCAGCGTGCGCTTCGGCATCCTTGACCATGCGCCTGACTTCATCCTCCGACAGACCACTCGACGCCTTGATTACGATGGATTGCTGTCTGCCCGTCGCTTTGTCTTTGGCCGAGACGTGCAGAATGCCGTTAGCGTCGATGTCGAAGGTGACTTCGATCTGAGGAATGCCGCGCGGCGCCATCGGAATATCCGCTAGATCGAAACGGCCCAGCGATTTGTTGCCCGAAGCCATTTCGCGCTCGCCTTGCAACACGTGAACTGTCACTGCCGTCTGATTGTCTTCCGCGGTCGAGAATACTTGACTGTGCTTGGTCGGTATCGTGGTGTTCTTCTCGATCAGCTTGGTCATCACGCCGCCGAGCGTCTCGATACCCAGAGACAACGGCGTTACGTCCAGCAGCAGCACGTCCTTGACCTCGCCTCCCAGTACGCCGGCCTGAATGGCGGCGCCCAGGGCGACCGCTTCGTCCGGGTTGACGTCTTTGCGGGGCTCCTTGCCGAAGAAATTCTTCACGAATTCCTGCACCTTGGGCATGCGCGTTTGCCCGCCGACCAGGATAACCTCGTTGATATCGGCGTTGCGCAGGCCAGCGTCTTTCATCGCGGTCTCGCAAGGGCCTCGGGTACGCATGATCAAATCGTCCACCAACGACTCTAGAGTGGCGCGGTTCAGCTTCAGGTTGAGGTGCTTGGGCCCGCTGGCATCGGCTGTGATATACGGCAAATTGATCTCGGTCTGCTGGCTCGAAGACAGTTCGATTTTCGCTTTTTCCGCCGCCTCCTTCAGTCGCTGCAAGGCCAGTGAATCATTATGCAGATCGATGCCTTGTTCCTTTTTGAACTGCGCCGCGATATGGTCGATGATACGGATGTCAAAATCTTCTCCGCCGAGGAAAGTATCGCCGTTGGTGGACAATACTTCGAACTGATGCTCTCCTTCTACCTCGGCGATTTCGATAATGGAAATATCGAATGTGCCGCCGCCTAAGTCATAAACCGCGATTTTCTGATCGCCGCGCTTCTTGTCCATGCCGTAGGCGAGCGCTGCCGCGGTCGGCTCGTTGATAATGCGCTTGACATCGAGCCCTGCGATCCGGCCCGCGTCCTTAGTCGCCTGGCGCTGGGAATCGTTGAAATACGCGGGCACGGTAATGACCGCCTCGCGAACTTCTTCGCCCAGAAACGCCTCGGCATCCTTTTTCATCTTCATCAAGACTCGCGCCGAGACTTCGGGCGGCGCCATCTTTTTGCCGTTCACTTCAATCCAGGCGTCGCCGTTGTCAGCTTCGACGATCTTGTACGGCACCATCTTGATGTCTTTCTGCACGACCTCGTCGCGGAACTTACGACCGATCAGCCGTTTAACCGCGAATAATGTGTTTTTTGGGTTGGTAACCGCCTGTCGTTTGGCCGATTGCCCCACCAAAATCTCTTTATCGTTGGTGAAGGCCACGATCGTTGGAG
>CADDZF010000108.1 GCA_902812445.1 Methylococcaceae bacterium
ACGCTGCGCGCGCTCGTCGAGATAGGCCGCGAGCGGGTGGAAAAAGCTGCGCAGATAACGCCCGGTATGTGCGGAGAGCTTGCGCCCGACCAGATCCATCGCCTGGATGCCGTTGGTACCTTCGTACATCTGGGTGATGCGCGCATCGCGCACGTATTGCTCCATGCCGTTTTCGCGGATATAGCCGTGTCCGCCGAATACCTGCACGCCGAGATTGGTCACTTCCGTCGCGATGTCGGTGAAAAACGCCTTGACCACCGGCGTCAGCAGGGCGACGAAATCCTCGGCTTGCTGACGGACTTCTGGATCGGGGTGACAATTTTCCTTGTCCAACTGGGCGGCGACCCACGCCGACAGCGCGCGGGCACCTTCCGTATAAGCACGCATGGTGAGCAGCATGCGGCGAACGTCAGGGTGCACGATGATGGGATCGGCGGGCTTGTCGGGAAACTGGGCACCGGTCAGCGCTCGTCCCTGCAGACGTTCCCTGGCATAGGCAACGGCGTTCTGGTAGGCGACTTCGGCGAGTCCGAGGCCCTGGATGCCGACACCAAGGCGTGCACTGTTCATCATCACGAACATGGCGCGCATTCCCTTATGCAGGTCGCCGACTAGATAACCGGTGGCGTCTTCCAGGTTGATGGAACAGGTGGCGGACGCTTTGATGCCCATCTTGTGCTCGATCGCGCCGCAGTACACGCCGTTGCGTTCGCCCAAGTCGCCGCCCGCATCGACGCGGTACTTAGGCACCAGAAACAGGCTGATGCCCTTGATGCCGGGCGGTGCGTCGGGCGCCCGCGCCAGCACCATGTGAATGATGTTTTCGGTCAGGTCGTGTTCGCCGGCGGAGATGAATATCTTGTTGCCGGTGAGCCGGTAGCTGCCATCGGGCTGCACAACCGCTTTCGTCCGCAACATGCCGAGATCGGTACCGCATTGTGGCTCGGTCAGGCACATGGTACCGCTCCAGCGGCCTTCCACCAGCTTAGGCAGATAGCGGTCCTTGATTTCATCGGACGCTACCTTGCTGAGCAAGTGATAAGCGCCGTGGGTAAGGTCGGTGTAAATGGCGAAGGAGAGGTTGCAGGCGCACAGCAGCTCGCCGACCAAAGTGTGCAGCGACTCGGGCAACCCCTGACCGCCATAGCGCGGATCGCTGGCGAGCGCTGTCCAGCCGCCTTCCCGATACTGCCGGTAGGCCTCCCTGAAGCCTTGGGGTGTTGTCACGGCGCCGCCGTTGAAATGACAGCCTTCCTCGTCGCCGCTCCGGTTCAGCGGAAACAGCACGCTGGCGAAGAATTTTCCCGCTTCCTCCAAAATGGCATCGATCAGTTCGGACGAGACCTCCTCGAACCCGGGCAGTTCGTGGATCCGCTCCTCGGCGAGCAGTTCATGGTAGATAAAGCGCATATCCCGCAATGGAGCTCTGTAGCTGGCCATAATCCCCCCTAATTGCGCAGCGGCTTGCCGGTCTCCAGCATGTGATCCATGCGAGCGGTGGTGCCGCGTTGGCGGATAAGCCAGACGAACGCATCGCGCTCCAGCCGCAATAAATCGTCCTCGCTGAGCGGATAGAGCGGATCTGTCTCCCCGCCGGTCAAGACCTCGGCCAGCTTCCCCGCCACCACCGTGTCATAAGCCGTCGCCTTGCCCTGCATGCGATACTGTTGAATCGCAAGATCCAGCGCCGCTTTTCCCGACGGGCCGGGCAGGTAATAAAGTGGCGGTTCGGGCGGGTTGTAGCCGGCGCTCAAAGCCAGCGCCCGGGCCTTGGCGTCGGCGAGTAGTCTGTCCTTGTTCATCGTGATGCCATCACTATGCCGCAGGAACAGGTAGTCGCGCGCCTCCTGTGCCGATTTAGAAACGCTCGCCACACTGATGATCTCGAACACCTTGCCGACCGGCGCGACCGGCCCTTGCGGGTAGCGCTGGTTGGCGAACCAGCGCTGCAACATCTCCTTGCAGCCGCCCCAGGCGGGCACGACGCCGACGCCGAGTTCGACCAGCCCGGCGTAGAGCTCGGCGTGTGCCTGCACCGCGTCGCAGTGCAACAGCAGCTCGCAACCCCCGCCGAGCGCCAGGCCCGAAGGCGCGGCGACCACCGGAAATGGCGAATATTTCAGCGTCTTGTACACCTGCTGGCCTTGGCGCACCATATTTTCGACCTCGGGCCACAGCGCGATATTGACGGCATAGAGCAAAATGCCCAAATTAGCGCCGGCCGAAAAATTCACCGCCTCATTGTGGATAACCAGCGCCTGGTAGCTTTTTGACACGATCTCGATGGACTGCTCGATCATGCTCAAGACCTGCGGGTCCAGGGTGTTCATCTTGCTGTGGAATTCCAGGCAGGCGATGCCATCGCCGATGTCCCAGAGGCTGGCCGACGCATTGCGGGCCAGGGGTTTGCTTGCGCGCTTGACGTCCGCCAGTAGGAAAACGCCGGCAGGCCGCTGCACCGGCTGGTAGCCGCCATCCAGGCACAGGTGGTGCAGCTTGCCGTCAATGACCTGGTACATTGGCCTCGCCGCTCGCAGCAGCGGCGGAATGTCGAGTCCACCCTCCTTGAGCTTTTCGACAAACCAATCGACGCCAAGCCGGTCAATCAGCTCGAACGGGCCGTATTCCCAGTTATAGCCCCACTTCATCGCCTGATCGACGGCGACAATGTCATCGGCGATCTGCGGTATCAGATGGGCGGCGTAAACCAGAGTCTGCGACAACACGCGCCAGGCGTAATGGCCAGTTTTGTCGTTGAATTCCAGCAGGGTTCGAAGCCTGCCGGCCTTGCCAGCCGCCTTGCTCGCCGCGATGCTGGCGAGTTCCGGCTTCACGCTCGGACGGTAGGCACCGCTTCTCCAGTCGATCGCTTCCTTGATCTTCGTGCCGCCCACGCTGTGGAGACGATAGAAGCCGCCTTTGCCTTTGCGTCCGGTATAGCCTTCAGCGATCATCCGCGTCACCCGCTCGGGGATCTCGCTAATGGCGTGAAACGGATCGTCTTTCGGCAAGGAGTGCTCCATGCTGGCGACGATGTGCGGCACTAGATCGATGCCGATGAGGTCCAGCAGACCGAACACGCCGGTTTTGGGAATGCCGAAAGGCTCTCCCATGATGGCATCGGCTTCCTCGACGTTTAACCCCTGCCGCATCGCCTCGATCAGGCCGAGCTGCAGCCAGTAGACGCCGATGCGGTTGCCGATGAAACCCGGCGTGTCCTTGCAGTCCACCACGCCCTTGCCGAGCCTGACATCGGCGAATCCACGCACGGCGGCGACCGCTTCGGCTCGCGTTTGCTCGCTCGCGACCAGCTCCAGTAGACGCATATAGCGGGGTGGATTGAAGAAGTGGGTGATCAGGAAATCGTGGCGGAAACTTTCCGGGAGTCCCGCGCCGAGCTGCGCCAGCGGAATGGTCGAGGTATTGGAGGAGACGATCGAGCCGGGTCTCCGCACCCGGTCGATTTTGCGGTAGAGCGCCTGTTTGATGTCCAGCCGTTCGATCACGGCTTCGATGATCCAGTCCACCTCGGCCAGACGGGGTAGGTGATCTTCGATGTTACCGGGCTCGATCAGGCACACGTTCTTCGCGTGCATTAGAGGCGCCGGATCGGCCTTGAGCAGTTTCTGCACGGCCTGTTCGGCGATGACGCTGCGGTCGGTCGCCCCATCAGGCACGATGTCCAGCAGAATGACCGGTACGCCGGCGTTGGCGATATGCGCCGCGATGCTCGCCCCCATCACACCGGCGCCGATGACAGCGGTTTTCTGGATATTCATCTAGATGGCCTCCAGCACGATCGCCGTACCTTGTCCGCCGCCGACGCACATGGCGGCTAGCGCGTAGCGTTTTTTTTCGCGCTGGAGCAGCAGCGCGGCCTTCCCCGTAATGCGCGCGCCGCTGGCCCCCAAGGGATGGCCCAACGCGATCGCTCCGCCGTCCGGGTTGAGCCTGGATTGATCGATGCCGAGATCGCGGATGACGGCGAGCGACTGGGCGGCGAATGCCTCGTTTAGCTCGATGAGGTCAATATCATCCAGGCTGAGACCGGCGCGCTGCAAGGCCTTTTGCACCGCCGGCACCGGGCCGATGCCCATGATTTCGGGTGCGCAGCCCGCCACGGCAAAGCTCTTGATGCGGGCGAGCGGCCTGAGTCCGTTTTTGTCTGCATAGTCTTCACTGCAGACCAGAACGGCCGCCGCCCCGTCGGTAAGCGGCGAGGACGTTCCGGCGGTGACGCTGCCCGTATCCTTGAACACCGGTTTGAGATCGGCCAGGGCTTCCGCGCTGGTGTCGGGCCGGATGCAGCCGTCCTTTTCGACTCGCCCGTCGGGCGTTTCGATGGGGATGATTTCTGCGCTGAAGCGGCCATCCGCCTGGGCCTGCGCCGCCTTGCGCTGGGTTTCGAGGGCGAAGGCTTCCTGGTCCTTGCGGGCAATGCCATAGCGTTCGGCGAGGTTCTCCGCTGTCTCGCCCATGCTGATGTAGGCTTGCGGAAAACTCTGGTACAAGCCCGGATGCGGCATCGGGTTGAATCCCGTCATGGGCACGCGCGACATGGATTCGACGCCCGCGCAGATGAACGCCTCCCCGGCATGCCACTGGATCGCGCCCGCCGCCATGTGGACTGCGGTCATCGATGAGCCGCAGAAACGGTTGACGGTGACGCCGGCGACCGACTGCGGAAGTCCGGCCAGAAACACGACCAGCCTCCCCATGTTGAAGCCTTGCTCGGCCTCCGGAAAGGCGCAGCCCAGAATCAGGTCTTCGATGTCACCGGGCCGTACGCCGGTTCGCTGCAGCAACCCTTTCACCACTTCGGCCGCTAAATCATCCGGCCGCACGGAGGCGAGTTGGCCTTTCTTGGCCGGGGTAAACGGAGAGCGGCAGTAGCCCGCGATTACGACGTTTTTCATGATGGTCTCCATTTCTAGGATGCGGTAGCTCCGTAAGTCTTGCTACAGGATGGGTGCCGAGCGCTACGTTGGGAACCTCTTTAGATGGCTGAAAGCACTATGCCTCTGGGGTGGAAATCCCGGCCGTTCCGGCAGCGCGCAATTCCCGCCGCAGGATCTTGCCGACATTGGTTTTCGGCAGGCTTTCCTTAAATTCCACGTATTTAGGCAGCTTGTACGGCGTAAGGTTCATCCGGCAATACTGCAGTACGGCGTGCTTGTCGAGGTTCTCATCCCGCTTGACGATGAAAACCTTGACCGCCTCGCCGGTTTTTTCATCCGCCACCCCGACCGCTGCGCACTCGGCGACCCCAGGATGAGCGGCCAGCACCGCTTCGATCTCGTTCGGGTAGACGTTGAAGCCGGAGACCAGGATCATGTCCTTTTTCCGGTCGACGATATAGATGAATCCCTTTTCATCCATCCGCGCGATGTCGCCAGTCTTGAGCCATCCATCGGGCGTGAACACCCGGGCCGTCTCGTCCGGCCGCTGCCAATAGCCTTGCATGACCTGTGGCCCCTTGACGCAGAGCTCGCCGATTTCGCCTGGAGCCAGCAGGTGGCCCTCTTCGTCCTGGATCGAACAGTCGGTCGAGGGCAACGGCAGTCCGATACTGCCGTTGAACCCCGTCAACGTGACCGGATTGACCGTGACCACGGGCGAGGCTTCGGTGAGGCCGTAGCCTTCTACCAGTGGACAGCCGGTGACTTCCTGCCAGCGGTTGGCGACGGTTTCCTGCACCGCCATACCGCCGCCCAGCGTGAGTTTCAAGGAAGAAAAGTCGATTTTGTCGAATCCTGGCGTGTGCAGCAGGCCGTTGAACAGGGTATTGACGCCGGTGATCACGGTAAAGCGAGTGCTCTTCAGCTCCTTGACGAAGCCCTTGAGATCCCGCGGATTCGTGATCAGGTAAATGAGACCGCCCAATTCGATGAAACACAACAGATTCACCGTCAGGGCAAAGATGTGGTAGAGCGGCAGGGCAGTGATCACGATTTCGCGACCGGGGATTAGTCTTCTCGTTTCCGGGGCGGTGTGAACGATCCAGTCTACCGATTGCAGCGTATTGGCGATCAGGTTCCGGTGACTCAGCATGGCGCCCTTGGCGATGCCGGTGGTACCACCGGTGTACTGCAGAAAAGCCGTCTCGTCCGCCGCGATTGGCGGTGGCGCAAACAGGTGGCGCCGTCCGAGAGTAAGTGCCCGATTAAACGAAATCGTATCCGGAATATGGAAAGGCGGTACCTTTTTCTTGATATGGCGGACCGCCCAGTTGACCAGCAGGGATTTGGGGAAAGCCAGCCTATCCCCCAGTGCGGTAGTGATCACGGCTTTGAGCTTCACCTTGTCGAGAATCGCGGCAAGCACGTGGCCAAAGTTTTCCAGGATGATGATCGCGGCAGCACCGGAATCGTTGAGCTGATGCTCCAGTTCGCGCGCGGTGTAGAGCGGATTGGTGTTGACTACGATGAGTCCTGCGCGCAGGACGGCGAGGATGGCAAGGGGATTTTGTAGGATGTTCGGCAGCATCACCGCCACCCGCTCGCCTTTTTTGAGGCCCAGCTCGTGCTGCAGGAAATTGGCGAGATAACGGCTTTGTTCTTCGGCCTCGGCGAAACTGAGGCGGGTGCCCAGATTGGCGAATGCGGGAAGCGAGGCGTAGCGACGAGCATTTTGCTCAAAAAACGCGGGCAAGGACGCGTAGACGCGGTCATCGATGTCGACCGGCGTTCCGGCCGGATAACTCTTCAGCCAAGGCTTCTCGATCATGCTCTTCTCTTTTTATCGTTATGGTTTGTGTTCCAGCGCTTTCAATTCGCCCGCCTGTACCGGCTTGTAAGCCAGTTTCGCAGCCTCCGTCAAGAAGGATATGACCTTGTCCTGGGTGTCGTCGATATCTTCCAGCAAGATGCTAAGCCGGTTCGAGCGGACATAGACGAGCTGCTTCTCCTTGCTGCCGAGCTTTCTGAAGACGATGCGCGAGCTGTCGGCATCGATGATGGGATCTTTATCGCCGTGCAGCAACAATACCGGGCAGTGCACGTCCTTCAGGCGATCGTCCAGTTCTTGGATCAACCGGCGCACCTCATAAAGCCCGCGCACCGGCACGTTGCGGTAGTTGATTTCCGGGTGTTCACTGTCGCGCACGATGAACGGCATACCTTTGAACGAAGGCATCCAGCGCATGAGGGCGTTGGCGCCGTGCATCAACTGGCCCACCATCATCGTCGAGTTCTCGAATTTTACCGGCACCGACAGGGCGGCGACACCGGCCAACCGATCCGGCTGGTCGGCGGCGAGCCGTAACGCCAGTGCACCGCCCGTCGCGAAACCGACCAGGTAAATTTGCCTGACATAAGGCTTAAGGATTTCATAACAGCGCCGCACCGACCCGAGCCAATCCTCCCAGCTCCGTTCCTTCAGGTCGTGGGGCGAGGTGCCGTGCCCTTTAACGCGCACGCCGATTACGGTAAAACCCAGACGCAGCAGTTTGTCGGCAATGCCGCGCATCTCGGCCGGAGACGCTAGAAAACCGTGCACCAGCACGACGCCTTCGCCGTTTGGAAGCAAGGGCTGCAGAAAAAAAGGCTGGCTGTTCTGCGTCGCAGTCTCCGTTTTGTTGATGGCTTCAAACCAGGGCTTGGAGAAATACGTCTTGTCCCAAAGCCAGGACAGCATCTCATCGTCGAAATAAAGCTCCGCCAGTTGAATCGGATCGAGGCCGGCGGCATCCCGCAAGGCTTTCTTCACGACCTTATCGACGACCTGGATAGGAGCCACTTCATTGGCGTATACCGCAACCGGATTTTCCATCCGAATCTGATCGAAGTCCTGCGCGTGGGTGAGCTTGGGTAGAAACAGGTAGCGGTCTGCGAGGGGTTCGATCAAGCCGGCGGTTCTAGCCATGGCGATGAACTGCTGCAAGCCTTCGTGATGCTCGCTCACGAGGTCGCGATAGCTTTCCGGATTGCGCAGGCTGCGATGCAGATGGATGCCGGAGATTTTCTGGATCAGCTTGACGGCGAAATAAAGCGCCCGATGAAAGTCTTCGCGGCTAATTTCGGTCCTGCCCTGCCTCAGCGATCGCATGATCAGCGATGACGCCATATGGCTCAGGTTAATCGTGGCCGCGTGATACATCTGCCGCATGTATTCGTTGCGGATCAGGGCGGCACGACTGCGCATACCGCCGACGAGAATTTTTTCCCGCCTGCGGCGAGCGTCGCGGCGCAGCGAGAAGACGTCATCGAGCGATTGGAGCTGGGGCGCCAGATGGTTCAGGAGCCATTTTTCCCAAAAACGCCAGTATGCGGCCGGGTACACCGGCGCACCCAACTGAATGTCCATATCGGTATCCTTCAGCAGCAGGTTACCTTCGATCAAAAGCTCTTCCGAGTGGCGCAGGCTCAGACCCTGGTTGAGTATTTCAGCGCCCTTGCGCAAAAAGTTGTCGCTGACGCGGATGGGGTAGAAGGTGATGTTGGCCGGCACGATTACCGTCGGCCGTTTTACCGCGCTCAGGAGGGCATCGATGCTGCCCAGTTTGTAATCGCTGACCCATTTTCTCAACCGCTCCTCGTCAAGCTCGCGAAAAGCCTGTCGGGCGACCGTTTTGAACACATCGAGCGCCAGCCCCAATATGGCGGCTCCGGTGTGATGCTTACGCCGGTCCATGGCAATGCGGGAGTAAATGCTGTACTCGCCGGATTTATCCAGCACCAGACGATCCTTGACCATGCCGCCTTCGGGAAAGATGACGACTTTGCGGCCGCGCAGGATCTGCGCCGCGAGCATCGGCAACAGTTGCTTGTGGTTGTGCGGAACGGCGCCGACGCCGCGCAGGAAATTGGAAAAGACATCGTCTCCCTGAAAAAACTCGCTCGAGGCCACCGAACAGCAATAAGCGCCGTTGGCCTCATAAATCAGGTATTGCGGGATGAAGGTTTCGAAACGGGCGAAATGGTTGAACAGGAAGATATTGCCTCGATCGATCAGCTCAGGTTCGCCGTGCAGTTTGAAATTCACGCTCAACAGCTTCTTCAGGATTCTGAACACGCGCACCGACCAGTCGTAGGTCGACGGGTTGATATCGTAATCGAAATAAAAATCAGGTTTTGCGGTCATGCCGTTTCCTCGGATGCACCCTGCCCGTGACGAATCGTTTCCTTAGACCATCCAAAACTCATTTTAGCGCTACCTTAAAGCGCTTGCCTCGGCTTGCAGTTTCGCTCGGAACCGGCGGCTAGCGCAGAAGCTGAGATAGCTTTATATTGATGGAGCAGCGCGCTGCAAGATGCTATTTCCGGATCGTTAAGCGCCTGATTGAAAAGCCCGGGGCCACAATAACACATCTTCAAATACGATCACCGAGGTCAGGAGTTCATCAATGGAACGCATTGTCATCAGGCACCTTAAAGGTTCCAAAGCCAATCAGACGGACGTTTTCGCGAGCAGCGATTTAAGAGAGATTATCTTCGGACGCGATCCATCCGCCAACGTCAAATTCGATCCGGACAAGGACGATCTGGTCAGCCGCGTGCATGCCAGGATCAGCCTGGACGCGGATCACCCGGCTGAGATTACCTTGACCGACCTTAATAGCCGCAATGGAACCTTCGTCAACAAGCTGAAAATAACCGGCGCCACGCGGATCCAGCCAGGCGATGTCATCCAGTTCGGTCAGGGGGGACCGGAAGTCGAGTTCGATATTGAACCGCGCCCCGACAGTATTCCGCGCGCCACCCGCATCATCTCCTCGGTGGAAGCAAAAATTCCGCTCGCCACCCGCGAGAGCCGCGCCGAGACCGCGCCACCGCGCACCGCCGCGGAAACTTCCCGCACCACCGTAGGTAGAAACACGGTCGAGCGGATGATCGCGCAGAACCAGAGCAATACGCGCAAATACCTGATCAACGGCGCCGCCGGGCTGTTAGGGATCATCGTGCTGGTGGCGGGCATTCTGGCCTACCAGAATGTGCGCGACAAGAACAAGGCAAAAGACGAAATAAACCGAGTGAAACAGGAGGGCGAAGCAACCATCGCTCAGATGAAGGCGGAAAGGCCGCTCACGGCGACGGAGATCACGCAGCAGTATGCCGCATCGGCCGTGTATATCGAGGCCGCGTGGAAACTAATCGAACCTCAGAGCGGCAAACAGGTCTACCAGCAGACGTTTCCGTATACGAAGTGCAGCAAGCTCGATAAAGCGAACAAGAATTGCCTCGAATTTGCAAACCCAATCTATTACCCTGCATATGTGCAGTGGGAC
>CADDZF010000109.1 GCA_902812445.1 Methylococcaceae bacterium
AGCCTACCAAAAAGCGTTCGCTACGTTGAAGGACGGTCGCTACGATGAAGCCATTGCCGAGTTCACGCGTTTCCTCAGCGCATATCCGAATGGCGAATATGCTGATAACGCGCGCTACTGGCTGGCGGAAACCTATTACGTGACGCGCAATTTTCCGGCGGCGCGGGAGAGTTTCAGCCAGGTCATGAGCAATTTCCCGCAAAGTCCGAAAGTCTCGGACGCCATGCTGAAGCTCGGCTTCATTGAGTATGAAACCGGGCAGTGGCTGAAAGCGCGGCAGCTCTTGACCGACGTGATGAAACGCTACCCTGGCTCGACCACGGCGAAGCTAGCCGAGAAGCGTCTGGAAAAAATGCGCCAGGAGGGACATTGATCATCTTCTCATAAGGCCACGTCGTTGAACCCGTCACTCCGCATCAGTGAAATTTTCTATTCGATCCAGGGCGAGTCCAGCCATGTCGGACGACCCACCGTGTTTATCCGGCTGACCGGCTGCCCGCTCCGCTGCACCTACTGCGATACCGCTTACGCCTTTACCGGCGGCGAAAAAAAATTCTTGGCTGATATCCTCGCCGAGGTCAAGCGCTACGCTACCCGCGAGGTCACCGTCACGGGCGGCGAACCTTTGGCGCAATGGGGCTGCACCGAACTGCTCGCGCAGCTGGCCGATGAAGGTTATCGGGTGTCGCTGGAAACCAGCGGGGCGCTCGATGTCTCGAGAATCGATAGGCGGGTAGTGAAAGTGATGGATCTTAAAACGCCGAGTTCGGGAGAAGAGGCGAAAAATCGCTACGAGAATCTCGCTTTTCTGAACGCCTGGGATGAAGTGAAGTTCGTCATCGGCGATGAGGGCGATTATCGCTGGGCCAAGGAGAAGCTGGAGCAATACCGGATCGCGGATCGCTGCGAAGTGCTGTTTTCTCCGGTCGCAGGTAAACAGGACGCGGCGGCGCTGGCCGACAAGATCCTTCACGATCAATTGCCGGTGCGCTTTCAGGTCCAGTTGCACAAGCTGCTGTGGGGCGACACGCCGGGCAGATGATGAAATCGGCAGTCGTCCTGTTATCCGGCGGACTCGATTCGGCCACGGCACTCGCCATCGCCCGGGCGGAAGGCTTTGCCTGTTACGCGCTCAGTTTCGACTACGGCCAGCGCCACAGCGCCGAGCTTGAAGCCGCCAGATGCATCGCCCGGAGCCGCGGGGTCGCCCAGCATAAATTCATTCGCCTGGGTCTCGATGCGATCGGCGGCTCGGCGCTCACCGATCAGCGCATCGCCGTGCCCAGGCAGCCGCAATCGGGCATTCCGGTGACCTATGTGCCGGCCCGGAATACCATCTTTCTCGCTTATGCCCTGGGCTGGGCCGAGGTGCTCGGCATCTCGGATATCGTCATCGGCGTCAACGCCATCGACTACTCCGGCTACCCGGACTGCCGGCCCGAATACATCCAGGCGTTCGAGCGACTGGCGAATCTCGCGACCAGGGCGGGCGTTGAAGGACATCCTTTCAAGATCCACACGCCGCTGATCGATATGAGCAAGGCCGACATCATCCGGTGCGGGATGGGCTTGAGCGTGGACTATTCCATTACGGTATCCTGTTACGCGGCGGATGCCAAAGGCCGCGCGTGCGGCGCGTGCGATGCCTGCCGCCTGCGCGCCGTCGGTTTCGCTGAAGCGGGGATCGACGACCCAACTCGGTATCAACCAACTCGGTATCAATAAGTGCCGTTCGCAATTTCGATCACGCCGAGGACAATCGCTTCAGGAGAAGCGTGTGCGTACGGGAGAGTGGGTTTTCACGCCGATTTGCCGCCATGCTGTTTGGTCAGGAAGGCCATGACGGCCGCCACCAGGCTGCCGAACACCAACACGATGGCATTCACCGAGAGCTCGGCCTGTAGCATCAACGTGTAAATGCCCAGCATCGCCAGTATGCTCAAATTTTCGTTGAAGTTTTGCAGCGCGATGGAGTGTCCGGCGCCCATCAGCAAATGACCGCGATGCTGCAGCAAGGCGTTCATCGGCACCACGAAGTAGCCGCCCATGGCGCCGATCAACGCCATCAGGGGCAGGGCAATGCGCCAGTCGGTCACCCATACCATGGCCATCACGGTGAATCCCATGGCGATTCCCACTTTCAGTACGCGCACGGCCTGGCTGAGCGGCACCGTTCTCGCTGCCAACGCGGCTCCGAGCCCGATGCCGACCGCGACGGCCGCCGTCAGCTGGGTTGCCTGTTCCAGGTTTAATTTAAGGGCTGCCGCCGCCCAGATGAGTACGATGAGACGCAAGGTCGTGCCGGCACCCCAAAAAAGCGCGGTCACCGCCAGCGATACCTGCCCGAGCGGGTCCTTCCACAGTTGCTTGAAGCAGCGCCAGAAATCCTGTAACAGGAACCACAGCGAGCGTTTAGGCAGCGCGTGATCGATGGGCAATTTGGGAATGTAAAGATTGAAGAGCGCCGCCAGCACATAAAAACCCAGCACGATGGCGATCGCGAATTCCGGCACCGTGTCGATGCCGGCATTGAACTTGAGTCCGCCGAGCCGAGCGATGACGTGCTCCTCGACACGCTGGCCGATCAGTGTTCCGCCGATGATGGCGCCAAGGATAATCGCCGCAACGGTGAGCCCTTCCATCCAGCCGTTCGCCCATACCAGCCGCTGCTGCGGAAAATACTCGCTGAGAATGCCGTATTTGGCGGGCGAGTACAGGGCGGCGCCAATCCCGACCAAGCCGTAGGCGACGAGAGGATTAATACCCCACAGCATCCCAAGGCAGCCGAGAATCTTCACGCCGTTGCTGATGAACATCACCTGACCCTTGGGCAGGGCATCGGCGAACGGGCCGACGAAAGGCGCGAGCGCGATAAAGGCGAATACGAAGCTTTGTTGCAGGACAGGGATCTGCCAGGCGGGCGCGCTCAAGCTCTTCAGCAGCGCGATGGCGGCGAACAGCAGCGCGTTGTCCGCGAGCGCCGAGAAAAATTGCGCCGCCAGAATGGTGTAGAAGCCGCGGTTCATCGACTGGGGCGCCGGCGTCTCCACGTCTACGCAAGATCAGTCGGGCGCCCCCGGCGCAGCGAGCGACGGCTGATCGGCGGCAGGTATTGCAGCTCGCGGAGGCACGCCCGGGGCGATGGCCAAGAAGAGGACTCATTCATCACATCGTCGCCTATGGTGGAGATGATATATGGTATATCACGGGCGGCGCCGATCAATGATCGCGTTGCTGTCAGTCCGCCAGGGCGAGCGCTTTCAAGATGATTTCGCTAAATTCGCGGAAGGCGCCGTGGCCACCCCAGAGTTCGAGGAGGATGTCGGCGGCCGCCTTGACCTCGTCGCAAGCATCCCCCGGACAGGCCGACAGGCCTACGAGGCCGAAGGCGGGCAAGTCGTTGACGTCATCGCCCAGATAGGCGACCTGCTCAATGCTGAGATGTCGTTGGTGCAGGAGGGTGCGCACCGTGGTTGCCTTATCCTTGGCGCCCAGATGACACTCGGTGATGGCGAGTTTCTCCGCGCGCCTCAGGATCGCCGGGGAACATTCGCCGCTGATGATCCCGGTTTCGATGCCGGCCCGCATTTTCAGCCGCTCCACGCCCATGCCGTCACGGATGTTGAAACGCTTCAATTCTTCGCCGCGTTCGGAGTAGTAGACTCCGCCGTCGGTGAGTACCCCATCGCAGTCGGTCAGAACGAGCTTGAGACGGCGGGCACGGACAGAGAAGGCAGTGGCGCCGCGTCCTTCGGTCACCGGAGAGCCAGCGATGGCACCCGGCGGAGTTTCTGGCGCGGGCCGAGCTCGCTCTCGTAGACTCGCTTGATCCCGTCGCCCAGCGACCTTTGGATATCCCGAATATCCCGAACCAGACGCTCGAAGCCGACCAGCTCGACCGACGCGGCCTGATCGGTGCCCCACATGGCGCGGTCGAGGGTGATATGGCGCTCGAGAAAACACGCTCCAAGCGCCACCGCCGCCATGGAGGGGGCAAGCCCGGTCTCATGGCCCGAGTAACCTACGGGGATCTCCGGATACCGCTGTTTCAGCGTCCTGATCATGAGCAGATTGAGCTCTTCGATCTTGCACGGATACGTCGAGGTAGCGTGTGCGATCAGAAGATTTGGGCGGTTGTGGTCCTCCTGCGTTCTCAGCGATTCTATGGCGGTCGTTATTTCGTCCATCGTCGACATACCCGTCGAGATCATGAGCGGCCGTCCGCTGGCGCGGGCTTTTTGCAGGAGGGGATTGTCCGTCAAGGACGCGCTGGCCATTTTGTAGAACGGCGGATCGAATTGCTCCATGAAGTCAATGGAAGGTTCATCCCAGCACGAGGCGGTCCAGTGGATTGCGAGCGATTGGCAGTAGCGGTCGATTTCGGCGTATTCGCCCACTCCGAACTCGATCCGTCGCCGGTATTCGATATAGGTCATGGGTCCCCACGGCGTATCTCGCTCGATAGCCCATTGATCTTTCGGGACGCAGAGTTCCGGCGTGCGCTTTTGGAACTTCACGGCGTCGGCGCCGGCCTGTTTGGCTCCCTCGATCAGCTGCTTTGCGATCTCGACGGAACCGTTGTGGTTGATGCCGATCTCGGCAATGATGTAGACGGGCCAGCCCTCGCCGATCAGGCGGTCGCCGATCCGCACTCCCCGTTCAGTCATGCTGATTCTCCCCTGTGGGTAGCGCATCTCGCGTTCGTGTTGTCACCAGATGGTGAAGCCGCCGTCGACCAGCAGGTTGGCACCGGTGACATAGGCGGAGGCGTCGGAAGCCAGGAACACGAGTGCCCCGGTGAAGTCCTCAGGCGTTGCCATGCGCTTTAAAGGCGTGCGGCGGGCGTACTCGCGGACGAAGAAATCCTCTTGATCATTCTCGACGCCACCCGGAGAAAGCGCGTTGATCCGAATCCCCGCCTGTCCCCAATAGGCGGCGAGAAACCGCGTGAATGCCAACACCGCGCCTTTGGTGGTGGGGTAGCTGGCCGATTTGAAAAACCGCTGATCGCCTTCGGGATTCCGGTAGAGGGAGTGATCGGGCGCCACCACGCCATAGGTGGACGCCACGTTGATGATGCTGCCCCGGCCGGTCTCGGCCATTGCCGTGCCGAGTACCTGGCAGCACAGGAATACGCCGGTAATGTTGACGTCCAGCGATCGCTTCCACTTCTCCAGCGGATAATTTTCAAAGCGCGAGCATTCCAGGGTGCTCGCGGGGGATTCAAACTTGTCGTCGATGGCGGCGTTATTGACCAGCACATCGAGGCGACCGGCGCGGCTTAGAACCTCGGCGCTCAGTTCGCGCACCGAGCGGAGATCGCTCACGTCCGCAGCGATCCCCAGGGCGGAATCGCCCAGTTCTCGAGCGATGCTGTCACAGGCGCCTTGATCCAAATCCGTCACCACCACCCTCGCGCCCGCCTCCACCATGGCGCGGCAGTGATGGCGCCCAAGCAGACCGGCGGCGCCGGTGACGACGGCGGTTTTCCCCACCAGCGAAAACGGTTTTGCAACCTTCACCCGAGCGTTCTCGGGCTCGCGGTCGCTTGATCGGCCACCGTTTGAGCCGCCCGGCGCGGTCCTGCGTTGAAGGCGTTGGTTTTGCGGAACACGGGCTGCAGCAATTCCCCTTGGAGATAATCGCCTACCTTTCCCGCCGCAAGAGCGCGCTTTAGCACCCGAAAACTCTCGGCAAAGGCAGCGAGGGTGTAATCCACATCCGCCTCGGTGTGGGAATAGCACAAGGTATGCGTACCGGACCAGAGAACGCCGTGCCGGATCAGTTCCTGCTGCACCAAAGTCTTCATCTCGATCGGATCGCCAGCCTTTGGGGAGAAATTCATGAGAGTCCTAGAGGGATAGCCGGATATCGACACAGCGTCCAGAGCAAACTCGCCAATGAGTGCGTTCAGCCCATCGAGCAGACGCTGGCCGAGCAGCGCGATGCGCTCTGTGACGTGATGGCGGCGGATAAAGTCGATGCAGGCGATTGAAGCGGCGAGGGACAGAGTTTCACCGCCGAAGGTGGTGAAGAAAAAGACCTCCTTTTCCAACAAAGACATGATCTCGTAGCGGCCGGTGATGGCCGACAGCGGCATGCCGTTCGCCATCGCCTTTGAAAACACGCTCAGGTCCGAACGCACGCCGAAAAATGCCTGGGCCCCGCCGAGCGCGCAGCGAAATCCGGTCCACATTTCATCAAACACCAGCAGAGCGCCGTAGCGGTCGCACACTTCGCGCAGGCCCGACAAAAAGCTTCCGTTCTCGCGCTCGAACACAAAAGGTTCAAGAATGACGCAGGCGGTGTCGTCATCAATCGCTCCGATCACCGAATCGATGTCGTTATAGTTGAAAGTGCGGGTAAGCTCTCCCGTGCAGGCGGGAACGCCGGCGTTCCGGTCGGTCACCGCGATATACCAGTCGTGCCAGCCGTGATACCCGCAGCACAGCACCCGCTCCCGGCCGGTGAAGGCGCGCGCGAGGCGCACGGCGGCGCTGGTCACATCGCATCCTGTCTTGGAGAACCGCACCGACTCCGCGTTGGGGATGCACTCGCGCAGGAGCTCGGCGAGTTCGACTTCCAGGGGATGCATGAGGGAAAAGGTGATGCCGTCCTCCAGCTGGCGGCGGATCGCCTCATCCACGACAGGATGGCCATAGCCCAGAATGATGGGGCCGATTCCCATGTTGTAATCGAGATACTCGTTGCCATCGACATCCCATACCCGGGCGCCCCGCCCCCGAACCAGGTACTTCGGCGCAACCCCGTTCGAGAACTGGGTCGGGCCCTTGGCCAGGGTCTGGGTTCCCGCGGGTATGAGCCCTTGGGCGCGTCGCCACAGGGCGTTGGATTCGGCGATGTTGGGAAGATGAGGATTAAATGCAACGTGGTTCGGCATGATGGGCAGCGTCCTGAGTAGGTGAGATGGGCGATCTTGCATCGCCCTGAATACAGCGCGTATGTCGGGCGTCGACGGTCTTGAGTTCGTGAAGATGGTGCCGGTACCAGTTGACGCCGGCGTATTTTCTATTGAGGGCGGCGATTTCGGGTTTCCTTTCGAGCAGGGCGAGGATCTCATCGAGTCCAAAATCCGGGTCGCTCGGATAAAGCTCCTCGAATACCCCGCGAATGAAGGCATAATCCTCCGGATAATCGATTGTCCAGCGGTGGGTCAGCGAATAGTCCCGCACGGGATAGCCACCGGCGTCGGTTTCCCACAGCACGTTGGCGATTCGGAACCGCTCCGGACGCTCCCACAGAAAGGGCGTGGTATGCTCTCGTTCCATCGAGAGCGTGGCTTCGCGCCAGGCGGTCGCCAGCGCCTCCGCGCTCATCACCTCGATGTCATTGCCATCGGGGAAGGAAGCGGGATGCAGGTTGCTGGCGTAATCGCAGTCACCGTGGGCAAAACGTGCCAGGACCCGATCGACCACGGTGGGATCGATGAGCGGACAGTCGGACGGGATTTTGGCTATCGCGTCCGCGCCGAAGGCGAGCGCCGCCTGATAATGGCGATCGAGAAGGTCGGTCGGATGCCCGCGAAATACCTCGACCTTCAAGCTTCGGCACAGCTCGACGATCGGCTCGTCCACGCTCTGGATCGTCGTGGCGACCACCATCCGGACGGCCGCCCGTACCCGCTCAAGGCGCTCGATCAGCCGCGCCAAAAGGCGCTTTCCCATGAGGTCCAGCAGCACCTTGCCGGGCAGACGCGTCGAACCCGTGCGGGCTTGTACGATCAAGAGGACGCCGCTCACCGCGCCGCCTTCCGGCCCCACAGGCGGCTTGGTAAGCGCGGCAAATTGTTCGCAAAATCTTCCGCCGAGCCACGCCAAGCCGCTTCAAGACCTCCATCAAAAAGCAGCAAGCACTCGCGCGCGATGTTGGCGGCGGAGGTTCCGCCGTTCTGGATGGGCAGCAAGCGCTTGATGGCGTCCTCAGGCAGGTCGCAATGAATTTCCTTGCCGAGCGCGGCCGCGACGTACACCACCGATGAATAGCGCGCGACCAGCGCCTCGCAGTTGGCGATCATGTGATCGGTGTTGCCGTCGCTGAAGCAGAGCGCTTCCGGTGCGTAGCGCTCCACCTCGCGGGTTGCGCGCTGTGGGTCTTCGTTGGGATGGAATTTGAAGATCAACGGTCGTCCGTCGGCGATGCGCCGGGCCTTGTCGATGAATTTGCGCCGGTTCTCGTACTTATACGTCTCCCGCATGTCAGACGTCGCGGCCAGCACGTAATCTCGATGCGGAAAGTCGTTTTCAAGATAGCTCTCGCAATGGTCGAAGTTCGGGATGCCGGTCACCCGGATTTTTTCGCAGCGAACGCCCTTGCCTACGAAAAGATCGCGGTAGCCTTCCGAGGCCACGCAGAAGATGGCGTAAGCGTCCGAAAGGCCGGTCGTCGACGTGTGGGCGATCCAGCGCGGCAGGCGGAGAGTCTTGACCAGGCGATAGGCGAGATTTTCAGGATCGGTCATGCCTTCCTGCACCAGCACCAGTTTGGCGCCCCGGATTCGGCGCGGCACGATGAGATCGCTGCAGGTCACCACCAGATCGTACGGTCCGCCGCGGCCCTCGCGATCCAGGGCCACGCCTCGTTCGGTGAGATACTGCATGGTCTGGCGGATGAATCTGCCGCCGAGCACCGTGAAGTCGAGCGCGCCAGAGCGCTGAACGAGACGTCCCGGTCCATCGCAAAAAAAAGGCGTGAAATAGGTGTCGAATGGCGTTAGATGCTGCGAAATCTGGTACATCATCCGGGTTTGGTTCAACGACCCGCAGACGAATAGTGCCCTCATATCCTCCCCTTGACAGCGCTTCAGCCCGAATAACCCAAACGGCACCTCAAAACGGGCGCCCAATGGCCGTAGCCGACCCCTGGTTTCCCGCCAAGCGACGATCTTTGATGGTGCTTGTCCTAGAACCGGGCCGCAATCGCGCCCGCCCGATCCCTTTCCCATTTTTGTTGCAGAAAAGTTACCCGGGTTGTGTGTCACTTATATGAAGGCGACGTTTCAGTGCGATTACAGGTGCAAAGCTAACCGGGATTTCCAACGCCCGCGAAAGCGGGAAAAACCAGTCGCCCTACCGTTTCCGTCGAGAAGAGTCGAGGGTTGACCTCTTTACCGCGGCGAACGGCTTCGAATGGAGGCCGCCGGTACTCGGGTAGTGGGCCGGGGCGATGGGAATGTTTCAGGGTGGAGCGATCGACCCAGCCGCTTCGCGGAGATAGCCAGCGACTTCCAGACTGGGTTTAGGAGGTCATCCCGGGATTTCCCGCGGCCGGGAGCAATGGCCTGGCGTAAATTGAGCCGGCAAGCCGATCCGGGCAAAAGCCTCAGTAACGCCGGCGCGAGACACGGACTGCTTCCAGAGGCCGTCCGCAAACCTGTCGAAAAGCGCCGAAGCGACCTCGATTACGTCAAATGCTGCAATTATCCGAGGATGTTTGGAATCAGCTCGGACACGGTCGGGTGGCTGTGCAGTGCCTGGCTCGCAACGGTATAGGGTGCCTGGGTGTACATGGCATCCGACGGCGAATGAATCACTTCATCGCGCGTTCCCTTCCGTATTGCCGCGCCGAGAATCGCCCGGCTGTCTGCGCTCACGAGCACCTTCGTGAAGCTTTCGGTTTCGCCCTTTTCGACCGCGTGCCCGACGCGCGAGATGCGCGGCATGGGCGCCGGCAACCCATGCTTTGGTGGCAATAGAGCCCTTGTTGATGCAGTATCGCCGAAGAACTTGCACTCGATCAAGGGGCTTCTCCTGCCCGCTCTGGAAAGGCGGTCAGCCAGGCCGGGCCCCGCCGGGCCGGTGCCAAGAATGATCGCATCGAAGTGCGGGGTTATCATGCCTCCCTCACGGCGAGAGTAGGCCGCATTATGAAATCAACGCCAGCCGATGCGCCATCCGTACATACTTGGCCCAGCTTCGAGTCTGTGTCAGTCCATGAATCGCCGGTAGGAGGCTGCCGGATGGGTGCATGAGGCTATGTGAAAGCGGGAATCCGCATAATCAAGACAGAGCGGCAGCTTCCAAGCGGGGATAATCGGCCTTATTCCATTTCTACATCATAGATGAAACAATAAGCCGTGTTTTGTCATGAGGTACGGCAATGGCGAGAACGGCCAGCGGGCGGGAGGTTTTAGAGCAGGCCAAGGCTTGCTTGGCGAAGGCC
>CADDZF010000110.1 GCA_902812445.1 Methylococcaceae bacterium
GCGCAAGAACTGAGAAACGATGCCAGATTCTCGATCGAACACGGCAGCTATGCGGGAATAAAGGATATTCTGCAATCCCGCGGCTGGTATGGATGTAGCGCCGGAATACTGCTGGATTTGGGCGTGTCGTCGCCGCAGCTGGATGAGGCGGAGCGGGGATTCAGCTTTCTAAGGGATGGTCCGCTCGATATGCGGATGAACAGGAAGGGTGGCATGACGGCCGCAAGTTGGTTGGCTGGAGTATCCGAAGAAGAGCTGGTGGGCGTTTTGCAGCGCTACGGTGAGGAAAGGTTTGCTCGTCGCATCGCGCGCGCGGTGGTGGAGACGCGAACAAGGGAGGCGATACGCACGACCCGACAGCTGGCGGACCTCATCGAGCGGGCGGTCCCCGTCCGGGAAAAGAGCAAGCATCCGGCGACGCGCAGTTTCCAGGCCATCCGCCTATTTATCAATCAGGAGTTGCCCGAACTCGCACGCGGGCTGGAACAGGCGGTTGACGCCCTGGCGCCGGGCGGCCGCCTGGTCGTGATCGCCTTTCACTCCCTGGAAGATCGCATCGTCAAACGCTTCCTACGCGATGAATCGCGAGAAAAGTCTGATCCCGTCTACGGTTTGCCCGCCCTTCATGGACCGCGGCCGAGGCTGAGAAGAATCGGTAAGGCACAGCGGCCAAAAGACCAGGAGGTCAGGCTTAATCCACGCGCCCGCAGTGGCGTTCTCAGAGTCGCAGAACGTTGGGGGGAGACATGCGTTTAGTGCTTTTATTACTCGCGTTCATCATCGTTTCTTGTTTAGGCGTTATCTATACCAAGGATCGCTCGCGCGTGCTATTCGCCCAAATCCAGCAGCTTGAGCAACTGCTGGATAGCTATGAGACGGAATACGGGCAACTGCAACTTGAGCAAAATACCTGGGCCGAGCATAGCCGAATCGAGAAACTTGCGCGAACGCGTCTGGGGATGATTATGCCGGACCGCGAATCAATTACTTACATCAAGGCTGAGTAGCAGGGTGATGCATGAACAGGTTGAGCCACACGCCGCGTCCAGCCATGGAATATAGGTCACGTTGGCGCTTCCTCGTGATATTGATGGTCACCGCTACGATCGCCTTGCTCGGCCGCGCCGTTGAGCTGCAGGTGCTGGACAAGCAATTTCTGAAAACTGAGGCCGACAAGCGGCATCAGGCGACCATCCGGGTTCCGGCGTATCGGGGCAAAATCACCGACCGTAATGGCGAACCTTTGGCGATCAGCACGTCGGTGAAATCGATATGGGTAAACCCCGGGGAATTTGACGCGTCCGAGCAAGCCCTCACGGCATTATCGAAAGCGGTGGGCGTTCCCGCCAAAGACCTCCTAAAACGCCTGCAGGCAAGAGCGCACCGCAGGTTTGCTTATATCAAACGACGACTCAGTCCCGAACTCGCCGACCAAGTAATCGGGCTCGGCCTGAGCGGTGTCTACGCGGAACGCGAGTACCGCAGATTTTACCCGGCGGGTGAAGTGACTGCTCATTTGCTGGGCTTCACCAACATGGACGACAAAGGCCAGGAGGGCATGGAACTCGCCTACAACGACTGGTTGCAGGGGATACCTGGCAGCAAGCGCATCCTCAGGGACGGCAAGCGGCGCATCATCGAAGATATGAACCGGTCTCGTCCTCCGGTGGCCGGCAGGGACTTGGCGCTCAGCATCGACCAGAGATTGCAGTATCTAGCCTATCGAGAGCTGAAAAAGGCGGTCTTGCAGCAGCATGCCAAGTCGGGTTCCCTGGCGCTGCTGGATGCCCGCACCGGCGAAGTGTTGGCTATGGTGAATCAGCCATCCTATAATCCGAACAAGCGGACGGGCATCAAGGGCAGCGTGACCCGCAACCGCGTCGTCACCGACCTTTTCGAGCCGGGCTCGACCATGAAGCCGTTTGCCGTGGCCTGCGCTCTTGAGCTCGGCCTCTACCGGGCCGACTCAATCATTGATACGACGCCAGGCCAGATGCGGCTGGGCCGCAACCTGGTAAGAGACATCCACAATTATGGCGTCCTCGATGTGGCTCGGGTATTGCAGAAATCAAGCAATGTCGGAGTCAGCAAAATAGCATTGGCCTTGCCGCCCCATAAATTCTGGGCTTTCTACAACAACCTGGGTTTTGGTCAACCGCTCGAAACCGGCTTTCCGGGGGAAGTTGGCGGTCGACTGCCGGAATATCAGAGCTGGCGTTCATCGTTCCAGCAGGCCATTCTGGCGTTCGGTTACGGGCTTTCCACCTCCACTTTGCAGCTCGCTCGCGCTTACCTGGCTTTGGCGAATAACGGGATCATGCCCATGGTGGGCTTGCTCAAAAAGGATGAAGCACCGGAGACTCACCGCATTATGTCGGCGAAAACAGCCGTTAACGTCAGGAACATGCTGGAGCGGGTCGTCAGCCGCGACGGCACGGCTCTACAGGCGAGTGTTCCCGGCTTTCGGGTGGCCGGCAAGACGGGTACGGTGAAAAAGGTGTCGGCGGGCGGTTACGACAGCCATGCCTATCTGTCGTTGTTCGCCGGCATGGCACCGGCGAGCAGGCCGCGTCTGGTCATGGTCGTCGTGATCGATGAGCCCTCCGCTGGAGAATATTACGGCGGAACAGTGGCGGCGCCGGTTTTTTCGCGCGTGATGGGTGAAGCGCTGCGGATCATGAACGAGGTTCCCGACCAGGAAGAGACCATGCCCTTGTTGACCGCGCAACAGGCGGGTGCAATGTGATGTCGACACGGGCTGGCAGTCAAGGCTTCACGCTTCGGGCATTGTTGGCAGACTGGGCCGACCAGGCCCATCTGCCTGACCAACGGGTTGGCGGCCTGAATCTGGATAGCCGGAAAGTGCGGCCAGGCGATCTGTTCCTTGCGCTGGCGGGCCACCGTAGTCACGGCATGGCCTACGCCGAGGACGCCAGCGCGCGCGGCGCCGGCGCCATTGCCTACGACCCGGCCAATGGTGGCGCCGTCCTGTCCCGTCAGAGCGGTGTCGACATTCCCTGTATCGCCATCAGGGCACTGGATCAATGTATCGGCCTGATAGCAGATAAGTTCTTCGGTCATCCCTCGGCATCGTTTGATGTGATCGGTGTCACGGGGACCAACGGCAAGACGTCCTGCAGTCATTTTCTCGCCCAGGCGTTCTCGGACGACGTGCCTTGTGCCGTTATCGGCACGCTGGGCTCGGGTTTGCCCGCTGCGCTGACAAGGAATCTCAACACGACGCCGAATGCCCTCGAGATCCACGCCGCCCTGGCCCGCTTCAGGGACATGCCGGTCCAGGCCGTCGCCATGGAAGTCTCCTCACACGGGCAGGTGCAAGGGCGGGTCAATGGCGTCCACTTCAGGGGCGCGCTGTACACCAATATCACCCGCGATCATCTGGATTATCACGGTTCGATGGAGGCTTACGTCGAGGCCAAGTTAGGCTTGTTACAGAGTCCTGGAATGGATTTCGCCGTCGTCAATCTCGATGACCCCCACGCCGCCCGGATAATGGCCGCCGCACCGAGCGCGCTGCGAACGATCGGGTTCTCCTGCGACCCGGCGGCGAGCGCGGCCCCGCGGCGCACGGTGGTCGCTGGCGACATTGAGCATCGGCCCGGCGGTCTGCGTTTCAGCGTCCAGGATGGAGGAGGGACGGCCACTGTGGCGGTGCCTCTGTTCGGTGATTTCAATGTGGAGAATTTACTGGGCGTGCTGGCGGTTCTTTTGGCTATGGGATACCGTCTGGAGGATGCGGCGGCGCGACTAAAGCGAGTGCGCGCCGTGCCAGGCCGCATGGAGCGGTTCATCGCACGGCCCGCAGGGCCATGCGTGGTCGTTGATTATGCCCACACACCGGATGCCTTGGCCAAGGTGTTGCAGAGCCTGCGCCGGCATTGTCAGGGAACGCTGTGGGCGGTATTCGGTTGCGGCGGCGAGCGCGACCGCGGCAAGCGCCCGCTGATGGGACGTATCGCCGAGGAAAGGGCGGATCGCGTCATCGTGACGGATGACAACCCGCGCAGCGAGGACGGCGATGACATCGTGCAAGACATCCTGGCCGGCTGCCGTCGCGCAGCCGTTCCCGTCATTCGGGACCGCCGTGCCGCGATCGAAGCAGCGATCGGCGGCGCCGATGCCGCCGACATCGTGCTGGTCGCCGGCAAGGGACATGAGAGCGCGCAAGAGATCCGAGGCGTCAAGTATCCGTTCAGTGACCGGGATGTCGTGGTGAGCGTCCTCGAGAGTCGGCCGCAGTGCGGGAGTGTGTCATGCGCTTGAGCGAGTTGAGCTCGATTGTCGGTGGCATCCTGCACGGGCGGGATGCGGAGTTCCAGGCGGTGAGCATCGACACGCGCACGCTGAACCCGGGCGATCTGTTCATCGCCATCCCGGGACCCCGTTACGACGGTCATGAGTTCGTTCTCGAAGCGCAAGCGGGGGGCGCTGTGGGCGCACTGCTGGAGCGCGACGTAGCTGCCGATCTGCCCTGCGTGAGGGTCCCGAATACGCCCCAAGCGCTCGGAAAACTGGCGGCGGAATGGAGAAGGCGAGTCGGTGTGCGCGTGGTCGGCGTGAGCGGCAGCAACGGCAAGACCACGGTCAAGGAAATGCTCGCGGCGATACTCGCTGTCGATGCACCGGTGCTGTCCACGCGCGGCAACCTCAACAACCATCTCGGCGTACCGCTAACTCTGCTGGAACTCAAGCCCGGGCACCGCTATGCGGTCATCGAAATGGGCGCCAATTGTCCAGGCGAGATTTTTTACGTTGGACGGCTCGCCAAGCCGGATATCGGCATCGTGACCAATGCCGGCGCGGCTCATCTGGAAGGCTTCGGCAGCCTCGCAGGCGTTGCACGAGCCAAAGGCGAATTATATGCGGCCCTCGCCGATGACGGGATCGCCATCGTCAATGCGGATGATCCTTACCTTGATTTGTGGAAGGACATAGCCGGTACGCGTCACATCGTCACGTTCGGCTTTTCGCCGACGGCCAATGTCTGCGCGCCCGCGGACGGCATCTCCATGACGTTTGAAGACGGCAGGTTCCAGACACGCTTCGAGATCCACCGCGACGGCCGCGCTTACGCGATGAAACTGGCGCTCGCCGGCCGGCACAATGTGATGAACGCTCTGGCCGCAGCCACGGCCGCATCGGCTCTGGGTGTGGACATGAAGCAGATCGGGGTCGGTCTGGGCCGCGTATTGCCCGTGCCCGGGCGCTTAGAGCCGATCAAGGGACGAGGCGACTCATTGCTGATCAATGATACCTATAACGCCAACCCGTCTTCCTTCGAGGCCGGTTTGGACGTATTGAGGCGATTGGAAGGGGAGGCCTGGGTAGTGCTCGGCGCTTTTGGCGAGCTAGGTGAGGGTAGCGCGCTGCTGCACGCCGATTTGGGACAGCGGGCGCGAGCCGCGGGCGTGAACCGGCTGTTCGCCACTGGCCCGAACGCCGAGAAAGCGGTGCGAGCCTTCGGCGCAGGCGCCCACTACTTTGCCGAACCGGAGACATTGATCGAAGCAGTGGCGCGCGGCTTACACAAAGACGTCGTCGCGTTGATCAAAGGCTCGCGCAGCCAGCGCATGGAGCGCGTCGTCCAAGCGCTCTGCGAACCGGCGAGAGAAAGCTCATGCTGCTAGAGCTGGCAGAGTTCCTAGAGGCGTACTACGGCGGTTTCCGCGTCTTTCAGTATCTGACGTTTCGCGCCATTCTCGGGGTGCTGACCGCTTTGCTGATTTCCTTTGTCGTCGGCCCGGTCATGATCCGCTGGCTGAGCAGTTACAAGATCGGCCAGACCATACGCTCATGCGGACCGGAAAGTCATCTGTCGAAGGCCGGCACGCCGACCATGGGCGGTACTTTGATTCTCGTCTCCATCGCCATCAGTACGCTACTGTGGGCCGACTTGAGCAATCGTTACGTCTGGGTAGTCCTGCTGGTAACTCTGGGGTTCGGCGCGATCGGCTTTACTGACGATTACAAAAAACTGATTTTACGCGACAGCAAGGGCTTGTCTGCGCGGCAGAAATACCTCTGGCAGTCGCTCATCGGACTCGCGGCGTCGGCGTATCTCTACACGACCTCCAACTTGCCGATCGAAACGCAATTCATCGTGCCATTTTTCAAGAGCGTGATTCTGAACATGGGCTGGTCCTATGTCGTGTTGACCTACTTCGTCATCGTCGGCACCAGCAACGCGGTCAATTTGACGGACGGGCTCGATGGTCTTGCCATCATGCCGACCGTGCTGGTGGGCGGCGCGCTCGGCATTTTCGCCTATGCCTCGGGAAACTCGAACTTCGCCAACTACCTTGGGATACCACATTTGCCAAGAGCAGGCGAACTGGTGATCTTCTGCGCTGCCCTGGTCGGTGCAGGTCTCGGGTTCCTCTGGTTTAACGCTTATCCGGCGCAGGTTTTTATGGGCGACGTCGGCGCGCTGGCGCTGGGCGCGGCGCTCGGTGTCCTGGCGGTGCTGGTGCGGCAGGAACTCGTCCTCGTCATCATGGGCGGAGTTTTCGTCATGGAAACGCTGTCGGTCATGCTGCAGGTTTTGTCCTTCAAAATGACCGGCAAGCGTATCTTCCGCATGGCGCCGATTCATCATCATTTCGAACTGAAAGGCTGGCCGGAGCCGCGGGTGATCGTCCGTTTCTGGATCATTACCGTAATTCTCGTCCTATGTGGATTAGCCACGCTAAAGCTGCGTTAGAGCGATGAAAAGTCCTAGTTTACTGAAGATCAAAGACCACCGATCGTCGAGCCTGTTCGAACGGCTGGGGTTGGACCCGCTCTATTCGCGGGTGCTTATCGTCGGTTTAGGCAGTACCGGGCTGTCGGTGGCGCGCTTTCTAGCGCGACACGACATCGAGTTCGCCGTGGTGGACAGCCGTCGCGAGCCACCCGGCCTGCACGAACTGCGCGACAGTTTGCCAGATGCCGCCGTATTCGTCGGCGGGTTCGACCCGTCGGCATTCGCCGCGGCCAGTCATCTGGTCGTCAGCCCCGGGGTCGCTTTAACCCATCCGGCGATCAGCCGCAGCCAGCGCTTGGGAATTCCACTGGTAAGCGATATCGATCTTTTCGCCTGCATGGCCGATGCGCCGGTGATCGCCATAACCGGTTCCAACGGTAAAAGCACGGTGACTACGCTGGTGGGCTTGATGGCGCGGGAAGCGGGTATCAAGAGCGCAATAGGTGGCAATTTGGGCACACCCGCTCTGGATCTTCTGGAGGAGGAGGCCGACCTCTATGTTGTCGAACTGTCGAGCTTTCAGCTCGAGCGGAGTTCTCTGCTCGAACCGGCGGTGGCCACCGTGTTGAATATCAGTCCGGATCATATGGACCGCTATGCCGATCTCGCTTCCTACGCCGAAACCAAAAGGCGGATTTTCAAAGGCCGAGGCGCGATGGTTCTGAATAACGACGATGCCCTCGTCGCGGCGATGGGGGCAGCGGGCCGGCCATGCCTGCGCTTCGGTCTGGAAGATAGTCCAAGGCTCGATTACGGCCTGCGCTGCGTGTCGGGTCGAGATTGGATCGTACGTCGCGGTGAGTGCTTGATGCCGGTGGCTGAAATACGTATCCGCGGTCGGCACAATGTCGCCAACGCGCTGGCGGCACTCGCCTTGGGCGAGACCGTCGGCCTGCCCTTCGCGGCGATGCAGGAGATATTGAGGAATTTTCCGGGTCTCGATCATCGCATGCAGTGGGTGGCCGATATTGACGGCGTCGCCTACATCAATGATTCCAAGGCGACCAACGTCGGTGCTTGTATGGCGGCGCTCGAAGGTCTGCCGGGCAAGGCGGTTCTGCTCGCCGGCGGCGATGGCAAGGGCGCCGATTTTTCGGCGCTGACGTCGGTCGCGGCAAAGAAAGTTCGCGCTGCCGTGCTCATGGGTAAGGACGCCCAGCTTTTGGAACACGTGTTGGCCGACGTGGTGCCTACCGTGAGGGCGGCTACCATGCGCGAAGGAGTGCGCGCCGCCCGCAGGCTGGCGCGCAAGGGCGACACGGTATTGCTGGCGCCGGCCTGCGCGAGTCTCGATCAGTACAAGGACTATCAGGAGCGCGGCCGCGTATTCACCGACGCGGTCAGGAGCATGCAGTAATGAATCCTCGGCTGGTCAATCACCACAAAAGCCTGATACTGCAATTCAGGCAGAATCGATTTTATCTTGATCCGCTGCTGCTGGTCGCCGCGCTCAGCTTGCTGCTGCTCGGCTATGTGATGTCATCGTCCGCTTCGCTCCATCTGGGCGACAAGCTGGCCGATGATTTTTATTATCCCCGACAGCAATTGATGCATATCGCCTTGGGGCTCATCGCGGGTTGTGCCGTCGCCTGGCCACGCTTGGAGGTGTGGGAAAAAATCAGTCATGGACTCTATCTGGGCGGATTGATGTTACTGGTTCTGGTACTGATTCCGGGCCTTGGGACGAAAGTCAACGGCAGCACGCGCTGGCTCGACGTGGGCATTCGCATCCAGGTATCGGAGGTGTTCAAACTGATATCCGTCATCTATATGGCGAGCTACATCGACCGTCACATCGAGACGGTGCGTACGTCGGTGCAAGGCATGATCAGGCCGCTCGGCTTGCTCGCGATTGCTTGCGTGTTATTGGAGCGAGAGCCCGATCTCGGCGCTGCCGTCATCATCATGGCCACGGCCCTGGGCATGCTATTTCTGGGCGGCGCACGGCTGTTGCCTTTCGGTTCCTTGCTGGGATTGCTCGGCGTAGGCGGGATGGCGCTCATCTATGGGAAAGCCTACCGCTCGGAGAGACTAGATATTTTCTGGCACCCTTTCGATGACCCGCAGCATTCGGGCTATCAGCTCACCCAGGCTTTGATGGCTTTCGGTCGCGGCGAGTGGACGGGGGTCGGTCTTGGCTCCAGCGTACAGAAGCTGTTCTATCTGCCGGAAGCGCATACCGATTTCTTGTTCTCGATCATTGGTGAAGAACTCGGTTTGTGGGGAACGACGATCGTCATCTGCTTGTTTGCGATCCTCGTCTGGCGCGCCTTTCTCGTGGGCCAGATGGCGGAAGCGGCGGGCAGCCGTTTCGCTGCCTTTGTGGCCTACGGCGTGGGTATCTGGTTCTGCCTGCAGGCGTTCATCAATATGGGCGTCAATATGGGCATCCTGCCCACGAAGGGTTTGACCTTGCCACTGATGAGTTATGGCGGCGGCAGTATGTTGGTGATGTGCGCCGCCGTCGGGCTGTTGTTCCGGGTGCGCAGCGAAGTGGTGGAGGCGTATGCGAGGGCGCCGAAAGGGAAGCCGTCATGGATACGCGCGTCCTGATCCTCGCCGGAGGCACCGGCGGGCATGTCTATCCCGCGCTGGCGGTGGCGAGGGAACTCATGGATCGGGGCGGCGCCGTCTTCTGGATGGGCACCCAGGCTGGCCTCGAGGCCAGAATCATTCCCGCGGCGGGAATCAAAATCGATTGGCTCGCGATCAGCGGCGTGCGTGGCAAGGGCTGGCTGGCAAAGCTCAATGCGCCGTTCATGCTGCTGTGGGCCTGTTTGCAGGCGGGACAAGTCCTGATCAGGCGAAAGCCGGCGGTGGTCTTGGGCATGGGCGGTTTCGTCGCTGGCCCTGGCGGCCTGATGTCGTGGGTGCTACGCATACCCTTGATCGTCCACGAACAGAACCGCGTGCCGGGCACGACCAATCGTTGGCTGGCAAGATTCGCCCGCGTTGTATTGGAGGCATTTCCGGGTAGTTTCGATCGCTCGGTCGGCGCCATCTGCACCGGCAATCCGCTGCGCCAGGAACTGACCGCATTGCCCCGCGTCGTCAAGGCTCCCGCCGCGGGCGCCCTCAACTTGTTCGTGCTGGGGGGCAGCCAGGGTGCATCGATTCTGAACACGACTGTTCCCGATGTCATTGCGAACTTGCCGGGACGCATCAATGTGTGGCATCAGACCGGGCAGGCGATGCGTGCGCAAACGCAGGCGCGCTACGATCAGAAAGGCATCGTCGCGCGCGTGGAAGCCTTCATCGAAAACATGGACGAAGCCTATCAGCTTCGTCCATGTTTTCGATGAAGGCTTCCACGCGCGCGAC
>CADDZF010000111.1 GCA_902812445.1 Methylococcaceae bacterium
GCCCTGGGGCCAGAACTTGATAGAGATACGGCTATTTCCAGTGCCCAAGGCTTCCGAGCGAGCCTTGAGGAGATAAGTTATCCCCTGGGCTGTGGCAAGGGTAGATTGGGCCTGAACGACGTCGCTACCATTATTGCCACCGGAGTAGGTGATAATATCCAGGAAAGAGTTGCCAAAGTTCGCCGGAATGTTGAGCTCTGCTGCCGCTTCCAGCGGGTAGCCATAGCGCGGGGATTGAGTGCCGATATGGCCTTGCCAGCCCATAGCCAGGATGACGGCCCCGCCGCCGGGATACCAGACCGAATGAAGGGTGACAGGAACGATCGCCTCGTAGGAGGGAAACCACGTCTGATCGCCGATGGCGATCGCTCGATCATAGCCGGATTCCGCTGTGCGGATACCCGTTGGAGTTAGCTCCCATAATCCTTCCACGATCTGAACGATGTGCTGAGCCTCCGAAATGTCGGTCAGGGTTCCCCAATCAGCGGTGTAGGGCAGCGGCCAAACCGTGCCGGCGAAGTAGTCGACGGTGACGGTGCTGGCCGAGGAGTTGCCGTTACTGTCGGTTGCTCTTATCTCGACTGTATTATTCGGGATGCTGGGCAGCGTTGCGCTATCGAGCTCGATGTTGAAGTCGCCGGGCCAGGTCAACCTTTGCCCATTGGGGCCGAAGGCGAGTGCCTGACTAGGACCGCCATTGAGCGAATAACTCAGGCTGGATAAGGTCGTGAAGGAGTGCACGTTGCCAACGATATTGATCCATCTCTGAGGAGTGCCCCACTCGCCGAAGGTCTGGCTGTTCCCGTACCATGCCTTAATCTGTGGTGGCTCCGGCACATAGGTGTCGCTATCTATGAACGGCCGGCTCGCATAGGGCGCAGGCAGACTCATAAAGTAATCAACATTGGCAAGAAAGGGCGGATAGGGGTTGGGCGTTCCGGCGAAAAACCCGACCTCGGTGACTGTCAGAGGCTGGATAAAGGTGACTGCATCGATCCAGGTGATGCCGTCGGAGGAATAGCGGTAGGTCCACTGATTTCCAGTGCGAATAACCCTTCGGTACGGAGGCGCCGTTGGCAGCGCCGACGAGAAATACACGCCAGTCATGGCTCCGCTGACATAGGCCACGAACAGGCGGGGCGAGGTCCCGTCGTAATGCGTATCGAAGCGGAGGAAGGTATCATTATCCTGTTGAACGATGATTCCTTGCTCTTGGTAAGCGATGGAAGGCGCCGACTCGAATTTCACCTCAATCCCAAAATCTACATTAGAGACCGGCTGCAATAAGCGGGGCGCATGATTGAATCCGGTAACCCAGAGGTCGTGATCGACGCCGGCAGGAATATCGATGAGGGCATTGGTACCATTGAAAGTCAGAGTCGATTGGCCGGGATCCTTGCTCGATGTAGTATCGTAGGGATCGTAAAATCGCCAGACCGGATTAGCTTCCATGGTCGTGGGATTGAAGTCATCGGAAAGAGGCGCTGCCGCTGTTGCCAAACCAGAGTAAGTTACTACGCTCGCGACAAACGTGAGCCTCGCTATCATCCATAATAACCATATGATTATATCTCGTTGAATCAGCGGGCGAAAAGTCTCGAAACCTTGACGCTCCAGGTTGCACTGCGCCATCGTTTCCTGGCGACCCTTCAAGTGTACGAGATACCGTTGTGGTACAATATTCATTTCTTCAATCCATTAGTGAAGTGTATTTCGCGATAGCGGGAGGCGCGCTACCGCCCTGGGAAACTCGCAACTATCTCGCATATCGTCTGATTAGCGATACGCTCTTCCACCTCTTCATGCAGTTGGAATCGATCTTAGCGTTGCCTTGAGCATAAGCTCTTCAATTCTGTTTTAAGCAGATATCATGCTAATTCATATATTGTCCTTACAAATAGGTACTTAGCTGCATACATGCGGCTAGACAACGTAGGGCTGTAAAAAATTCTGACACTTTACGGGGCGCCCGCAGGTCTGAAAAAAACGGAACTGGTCGGCAGGGACCCCGCTTGACTGAAAAGCGTTATGAAGCATGGGAAAAAATCCAGGCTTCCCGCCTTTTCTCCGGTCATCTTGACCAGATTCGCCCGTTTGGGGGCAGCGGGCAGACTTCGCCCGTCAAGCCATCAAAGGCACGCCTCCTGGCCGAGATCGAGTCGTATATCGACTTTGGGGTGCTGGCGATGAAGCTAGATCGGATTGCGCCGCGCCCAGTGGGCCCGCAGGGCGGTAGTCCGCCATTTGCCGCCGAGACGATGAGGCGCATTCTGGTGTTGAAGCGGCTGTACAATCTGGCGAACGAGGAGATGGACTACGAGTTGCTGGATCGGATGAGCTATCAACGCTTCTGTGGTCTTGAGCAGGCAGTGAACATTCCTGACAGCACCACGATCTGAACCTTCGAGAATCAAATCGGCGAGGCTAGGGCTCATGCGTCATTTGACGGCGTGTCGGCACGACTGCTGCGCCCGGCTACATCGCACGGGCCCGATCACCAATACCACGCTCGTGCCTGCATCCAAGCAACGCCTCAACCGCGACGAAAAGGAGATCAGCAAGCAGAAGGCGACGCCCGCCGAATGGAAGCCGGCCCCGTGTCGGCAGAAGGATCGGGACGCGACCTGGACAAAAAAGCATGGCAAAAGCCATTTTGGTTATAGGCTTTCGACCCCTGTGGATCAGCGCTATAAGGTAATTCTTAAGCTTGACCGATACCGCTTCGATCCATGACAGTCCGCACTTCGGCAACGTGTTCGACAACCGTAATAGCTGTCGGGATGTGCATGCCTACCAAAGCCAGAAGCGGGTGGCCAAGCTCAAGGAGCGGGCTTGTCGCACCCATATTCAGCGCAAAGGCACGCGCCACTATCCGCTGTCTGACTGCCAGCAACGGTGCTATCACGGGATCGCCAAGAGCCGGGCGCGGATGGAAGCCCGTGTTCGGGGGGATGGCGCAGACGGGCGGCAAGCTGATCCGCACCATCGGTCAGGCGCGGGGCACACTTGGCAATAACGATGAGGGCCACCTGCTCTCAGCTGAAGCGGCTGGTTTATCTCCAACCGGCTGGCGTCGTGGCGTTCTGACGCACGCAGTAGGCCGAGTAGCCTCATAACGAGGTCATTCGGAGCAACAATCGGACAGCGCGCTGCCCTAAAAAACAGCGATTCACTGTAGAATTAGAATCGAATTCCGTAGCGCTCATGAGAGCGTTGGCGGGTGCCCTGAAAACCTCAGGTTTTTCAAGGCGCCCTTTAGTGTCCCTACAGCGGGAAATACCCATTCTCGCCAAGCCGCTGTTTTTACAAGACTCTCCATCAAAATTAGCCAAAATCCGGCCAATTCATGTCGAACTTGGGGCGCCCCATGATATCAGTGCCATGCAGTCCGATTGCCGGTTAACCTGTATCTACTGCCGCTCTCTCCCCATTCTCCCTATTCCGCGAACTCAACCCGGTCCAGGCATCTGTAGGACGAACTCATGAAAAGGCCTCCAAGACCGGGCTTTCAACAGCTCGGAGCCCTGGAGGACCGCTTGCAAGTCAGCTTGAGAAGCCTCGAAAAAGATCCCAGACCGGTCTGCTTGATCATTGCTCGGCCGTAGGCTATAAGGGCACTTCCGATTTGGACGGGATCAGATGACCAAATGAGGCTGGCGTACTAAACCACCGGATACCGAGCGAAAGGCTTCCGGTAAAAATAATTACCACGATACGTAACGATCCACACCTCTTTCGTCTTCGATTATTTGTCCCTTGCAAGCTGTTCATATCGCTTGATCATTGCTTGAGCCACTCGGTCCCAAGTGAAATAGTCGAGTACCCGCTGCCTCCCAGCTCTACCCATCGATTCCCGTAGAGCATCGTCCTCGAGAAGCTTAAGCAGCGCGTCCGCGAGTGCGGAGGCGTCATTCTTGTCCACGACGAAACCTGTTTTCCCATCAAGGACCGTCTCAACGACAGCGCCAGATCGCGTAGCGACTACCGGGGTACTCGCAGCCATTGCCTCTACCGGCGGAATTCCATAGCCTTCATCCCAAATAGGGGGAAAGACAAAAATGTCTGCATTAAAAAAGTAATCAAGCAGCTTGGAGCGGGGAACGGCGCCGAGAAAAGCGACCTTGTCGGCCATATCAGTCGATATTTTCCTCTTCAGATAAACCATGTAATCTTCACGATAAAAGGGTTTCATCTTCGCGATCAACGCTTGGTCATTCATAGGAAAGTTCTCGTCAATCGAATAAGCCCCGGGCGGGCCGACAACTTCCAAAGTTACCTCTGGATAACGCCGAACTACACTTTGAAGAGCGTCGAGCAAAATATGGATTCCTTTATGCGGAGAAACCGCGCCCGCATACATGATTCTCTTGATCCTTCTCCGGTTTGCCCCATCATAATCTTTGGTTCTGGAAAAATCGTCGATCTCGATGCCATTATAAACTGTCTGACAGCGATCAGCGATTTGTGGCACAGCTCTACGGGTCTTTTCAGTGACGTAATTGCTCACGGTAGTTACTAAGTCTACGTGGCGGAGGCTCTTCCCAATCGTTTTCCAATCGCACTGCGGAAACCATTCGGCGTGCAGGTGCAGTATAATCTTGGCATTAGGATTAAGGGCCCGGATAGCGGCAAGATATTGACAATTATGTTGAACGTGAATGATGTCGCATTGTTGCTCCCGCAAATCCTTTGCAACCCGGCGGCCATAAGCTGGATAAAGCCAATTGGAAGTGGAAAGCGGGGGAAGCATTCCTTTGTTGAAAAGTTTGGCGATGTGTCTGTATTTCCAGAACGCTTTATTGAGTGCCAAGTCAGACAGGGATGCAGTCAGAAATCGGTACTGAACCCCTTCGTCGAACAATGTGCTACCGATGTCTTTGGGAGCGGCCCTCCCACTGAGCCCATAGACAACAACGTCGTGGGAGCGGGCTACGGAGCGGGCAACCCCATACGTACACGCCCCGACCGACGTTTGAATTGGTGGGAGAATAGAATCGATGGGTTGACTGACAAAGGCGATCTTCATCGGTTGATTTTCCTTATATTTGCCGAGTGTAGTCGTCTAACAGTAACAATATTAATGCCGATCATGTAGATATCCAGTCGAGGAATTTAAAAAGATTCATTACTATATATAACAACATTATATGCTTTCCAAGTTTTAGAGTGCTTCCTCTTTATCTCCTTTGGGAGACAAAGCCTTTCATGAACTCCCATAACTGACGAGTCATCGCTGGAAACAGCATGCGAATCACTGAGATATATACCAAAGCTCCCAGAACGACAGCCAGAATGAGCAACCCCCATTTTTTCAAGATATCCGTCGACAACGTTTGCAACAGCGATGCTGCCCCCATCGCTTCAAGAAGCGTTCCTACTTTGGTTTCGAAATATTCAAACAAAAGCTGTATTTGCATTATCCGTGAAGGTCCGATCCAATCGGAAACTATCCGTAGCAATTCGTTTCCGTCAGCTTCAGTCGAAATCAGCCATTTAGTTGTGAAGATAGCTATAACCATAGCAAAGCTTGCCACGGCCGGGGCAAGGTAGTCACCTGCATAGCGTTTGACATCAAGTTTCACGTATCTAACTAATGCCTGGAGCGACAGGGGTATCAGCAAATAAGCAACACCGACGTAAGCGGCCGCGACCTCGTCAATTCCCCATTGTGCCGCAATCACGAGGCCAGTGGTGTTAATCACTAAAAACATAGTCTGGAGCCTCATGAACCATGACGCCTTTCCTATAGCGGACGTCACAGATGTGCTGAGCTGAAAGTGGGTTTGTGCAACTCCTCCCAACGCAAGAATTTGCAGGACCGGCGCGCTGGATAGCCATTTGTCTCCAAACACCGCGGCGATGAGTTCAGGAGCAAGGGCGAAGAAACCCATGAATATTGGAAAGGCGACCAGATTTGTGATCCGGGATGCAGTAGCGAATGCCCGAAGCAGCCGCTCAGGCTCTTTTTGAAGCTGCGAAAAGATAGGCCAAGCGACCTTATAACCGGTTTCGAATAAAGCCTGGTTTGTCATCAACAGCAGGCGAGAAGCAACCGAGTAATATCCGAGCTGGATCGGACCTAGGAAATAGCCAATGATAAAGTCGCTGGATCGGCGATTTGCGAAATCAAGGATGGTGCCAACCGTGATGCTTGCACCGAAACTCAACAGATCCCTTAGATGCCTGAGAGAAAACCTGCTCCTCGGCCGCCAATCGCTGGCCGCCCACAAGGCCAACAGTCCGATCAATGTGCTGACCAGTTGCCGGCCCACAAGGCTCCAAACACCATTACCCAGTATAGCCATTCCGATACCAACGGCGCCGCCCAGGAAGTTGCTCAGCAACGAGCGTGTGGCGATACTTCTGAAGCGCAGGTTGCGCTCTAAGAGAGCGTATTGGAGACCGCTGCATGCCTGGAATATAAAGCTGGGGGATAGCCACTGGATTACAGGTTTAAGCTGAGGCTCACTGAATAGATCGGCGACCAGGCCCGCTCCGATAAAGCTAATTGCCATAAGCAGAATTCCTATGCCGAAGGTAGTCCAGAATACAGTATCCAGATGCTCGGGATCGATTTCATGGCGCTGCACTACCGCCGGATTGAGTCCGAGATTGGAGAATAATTGTATTAGGCTGACAAAGGTACTGGCTAACGCGAATACGCCGAAGTCGACCGGTTTAAGCAATCGGGCGAGCACCAGAAAAACGGCGACCTGAGCAATCTGATTCCCCATGCTTTCGAACGCAGACCACTTCACGCCGCGGAGGGCAGTTTGTCGCAAGCTCATTCTTGGTATTAACTGGTTGTGTTATCAGTGCCCGATCATATCGGATCGTTGTTGCATGAAAGCCCTAGGGCTTATCTCAATTAAGCCAGAGGCGCCGAACTGTTTGAGTTTGCAGAAGCAGTCCTCGATCAGCTGCCAGGCCTTATATCATTCCCTGTCGTAGGAGCGCGGTTCCTTCTGATGGCGCTTGGGAGGGATGACAAACCTCCTTCCCGGTCGCCCGCAGGGATGAATCAGGCACTCATTGGCATCATAGCCCAATGCCGTAAAGTTAAGGAGCCTCCGGTACAGTTAAGTAGCGAGAATAGGAGCATAACGGATCAAAAGAGGCAGCTCGCTGAGCAGTATCGAGGCCGCCCTGCTCGCTGATCTAACCCAAACCCTTCCCCATCCTCATCGCTGTCCTGCTCGCACGTGCAGCGGGCAAGTCCTGCGCGATGACGGCTTTGCCGCCCAGGCAAGGCGTCCCCGGAGGGGGCCAGCGCCCTGGTGCAAGCGACAGAAACGGAAAGCCCCGTGTTCGAGGCGCTCAATGAGCGCCTTGGCCCTCCTGGCGCAACTGCGTTGGCGTGGCTTGCGCTGATCGCCGCCTGCCGCTGGCAAGGCCGTCGGGGTAGCTTTACCACACTCGCCGGCACATTGAGAAGGCCTTTGCTCAAACACCATCTAGACCTCGAAAAGTCCGCCGGCGAACGGTTCGAAAGCCAGCCGCCCGGATTTTAAGGCCCGGAAGTTCACTGCCCCGCTCGCCGAGGCGCGCCCGTTCCGCCTGCGATCCTTTGCCTCAACGAAGGCCGCAGCGCTATTCCCCCACATGAGCCCCCTAAATACCCTGAAGACCCGCCCGTTCTGCTGGCTCATCCAGTCTGTGTCGACCAGCCGGAGAGTGAGCCTCATCACGCTTTACGCCAGAGACCCCTCGCACTCCCGCGAGCCGAGCGACAAGGCCCTATAACTTAAGTCCTGACTGAATCTGAAACCCGGGCGTCGGTCCCTGTGAAGCTTAAGTTAACGGCGTTACGCATTGCCCTCGGACTCGTCACACATCATTGCAGGATCTTTTACCGGCCCGTCAATAATTGAGGATACCTCCGTGGATTCCCGGATTATCTCCATATGGATTCTCCAATTTGTGAGTCTTATCACATCCTCATATTTTGAGGACTCTATAATCTCTTTCCAACCAGCATTGAAAAATGAATGGCAGAATGTGATCGGCGAAGCGCCTTTCATGATCATTACCACGGCTAAGTTCTTCAACACGTAGAGTATATTATCCTGGAACGACAACCATGAAGACCAAAGCATTAGCGACAGCATTAGTCCTTGCTTCTATATCCCACAATGTTAGTGCTGTGGATTCCTGTATTGGTAGCCCGACTATTCGGCCCACGACAGTCGTGAACTCTACCAGTATAATAAACGTAATAAATGGCGATATGTCAGGCCTCGGTGATGCGCTTCCTCACGGCGTTCCCTCATGGTGGTCGTGGGCAAAAGGACCGCTCGTCTATAAGCCGTTGCCGCCTGCCGGATGGTCAGCAATGACCGCGTGGGGTCAGGTCTACCGTGATATTACCGATAGTGGTGATACCAATACAAGAATTCAGATCAGAAATATGAAGAACTATGTCCTCAGTAAATCGACGGGTAAGTGGACATTGGTCCAGAGCACTGTCGGTGTTACTGGAGGACACTATATAGAGAATTTCGCTGGCAATGCCGCCATCGCACAGAATATCCGCATGATAACGGATGGGAGTATTGCTGCGAAACTGCCGCACAGATACAACTACCATTTCTGGCCAAACGCAGCTAGACCCTACATTAATGCGAGTGATATTGCGGGAATATTCATTACCGTCCAGGCGCGGCTCATTGTCGATGATCCGACTAGGCCGGATGATAGATACTATGCGAAATATCTTATTAATGTAGGTGCGGATTGGTGGCTCTCTACGACTGCACCCTATCAGAATCAAACCACAAACACGCCTGCTGCCATTGGCAGATTCAAAGTTGTTACTAATAACTGGCAGACTTATAACGCCACAACCCTTAGTGCGGCGCAGATTCTGGCTAATCCGCCTCCCCTTGAGCAGCCAACAGGTCTTCTGTTTCAGTGATTCCCAGTTTAGGATGAAAAGGTTGCGTTGGCTAGAGCTCTTGCCCAGCGCGGCCTTGAGGCTCAAAATCGGATTTTATTGGTTCGGCAATTAAAAGAAGATTGAAGATTATGGCGTCTGAACAGGGATGAGAAGACATAAAGCCAAACGGCCATTAAAACCTAACGGCGCAGTGATGACGCGCTAACGGAGGTCCGGAAAACGGTGGTACGGATGCCCGCGAAAGGCTACACGTGCAATGGTGAGGGTTGATCCCACAGAAACCGCTCCAGAGAGCGTATGAGCAAGACCCGCAAGCGGGTTGCGCGGTGGTGCCAGAACGAGTACTCAGCGATCGCCGTGCGGGCCAGGGTAGAAGGAGCGGAAATCCAATGAGGCAATGAGACCGGATCGAGCAGAACGGGCAACGCGAGCGCGGCTACGCCCCGCCGGGGTACACGCCCGCGGCCTGAAAGCTGGCGAAGAAGCCCCGGTTGAGTCTGATTTCCAGTATCACGAATCAGGGCCTGATACGCTTTATGGTCTACGAGAAAAGTTTAACCGCCGCGGTCTTGACCGGATGCTTGAGCCCGTTGATCCAGGGCCATCCGAAGAAAATTTTTCTGATCCTCTGATAATCTGAAGCGCACGGCAGCCAGGCGGTGCGAACAGGGCTGGAGGCTCACAGTGAGCAGATCGCGGGGTTTTACTTGCCGGCCTATTCGCCTGAGTTAAATCCGGATAAGCTTCTGAATAGCGATTTGAAGGGCGCACTGCACGCCGGACTACCTGCGAAGACGAAAGCCGAACTGAAACGGAAAGCGCAGTCCCATTTGCACCGCTAACAGAAGCGGCCCGAGCAGATTCGTCGCTCGTTCAAACATCCAAAGATCGCAATGCGGTGGCTGTCAGATGATTCCGATTTAGCTATTAACCCCGGCCTGAAACCGCACAGGGTTATGCGGCATAACGAATAGGTTTGGCGTTGAAATAGGATCGGATTCGAGCGGGCTGTCTCTGAATGGAGCGCAGGTAAGAAATGACCTTTCGTTTCAGATGCTCGCCATTTCTGACCGGCTCAGCTTGGTTGAGCCGCGCCTTGAGATCGGCATTCAGAGAGTCGTCCGGGTTCAGTTCTGGCGA
>CADDZF010000112.1 GCA_902812445.1 Methylococcaceae bacterium
CCGTTTGGGTTTCAAGGCATGCGCGCTGGTAAACCGGTGTAGAGAGCACTCGCTCAGGAGCGAACCCGAGCTTGTGGATTTCCATTGCCAGGCGGGCGCAGATCGCCTCGCCCTGTTGCCGGGGATCACGCGCGAGCGGCGACACGACAGCGCCCATGTCAGCTCCACACGAAAGGCGGGACTCGGAGCCGTTCGACCGGGTTGTTGCCGAGCAGGTGTTCGTCGATGATGGCTGTCACGTCGTTCGCAGTGACCCTGCCGTACATGACGCCTTCGGGGTAAACCAACACGCTGACGCCGAAGCCGCAAGGTCCGAGACAACCGGTATTGGTGACGGCGATCTTGTCGAACAACTTCCGTTGCTGGACTTCGCCGAGGAAAGCGTTCAGAACCTCGTCGCAGGCGCGCTGCGAGCAGGCACCGCGCGGGTGACCCTCCGGCCGACGCTGGACGCACACGAAAACATGTTTGAGCGGTTTCGCCATGGAGGTTCCTCAGGCTGCCAAAGGCAAAGGCGCGTGCGTGAAACAATTCTTCGGGCAGACTCTGGAACAGGCGGAGCAGCCGATGCAGTCATTGCCGTGGGCGATACGCATGACCTGGGCGTTGTCCTCTTCCAGGTCATCGTAGTCGTCGATGTCATCCTCGCTCAGAACGTCGCTACGGTCCACCAGGTCGAACACATCGCGCGGACAGACTTTGAAACAGCGCCCGCAGCCGATACAGCGGGTCTGGTTGATGTCCTGCACGAAGACCGGTGTCCAGGCTGCGCCGCCCGCAGTAATGCCGGTAATATAGTCGTTCATGTCGTTTCCCCAGCGAGCCAGAAAGATCAGACGGTCAATGCCTTTTTCGCGGCCTTCAGCCTGGCGTTGACATCCGCCCAGGCCTTGCAGGCGTTGAATGTCGCTTGCGCGAGGTCTGGTATTTCCTGATAGCCGGCCGGCAGGCGGTCTTCCACCAGGTCATGCACCTTGGATGCCCACTCGCTAGCGATGCGCTTGGCTCTGGCGACTTCTTTCTCCAGTTGTTGCAATTCTTCGGGACTCATCGTGATTGCCTCTCGGGTGGCTTTTGGCTTGAATCTTACTCAGCGTGTAATTTACAGATTGGCGACCTCGGCATGGGTCTGAATCAGCGCCAGCGCTTTGCTGATGATCATATCGGCCTCTTCATTCATTTTGGCGAGGGAAGGGAAGCCGAAGCGGTGTACATCGCGCAGGGTTTTATCGACGACAATCAGCTTGCCGACGGTGATGAAGGCGCGGCCGAAGCCTTCGTGGGTAAGATTGATGACCGGCACGGCCATGAGGCCGCAGCGCTTCTCGATCTGGCTGGCGAGGGCGTTGTAGAACGCCTTGACCCGAGCCATGGTGATCTCGTCCGGATCGCCGACGATGGGAATCTCGCGTTTACGCTGCCGCGTCATGATGAGAGGGTCGAGGATTCTGGCTTCCGACCAGCCCTGGTACGTATCGTAGGTATCGATGGCGCGCAGTTGCTTGACCATTTCGCGGGGGAAATCCGCCTGTAATTCGGGCTCGTCTCCGGCTAGGGCTGAAGCGGCATTCTGCATGGTTCTATCTCCTTAGGTAGCATGAATATTTTAATACAGCGCTCATGAGGCTCTACCGCTGGGTCCGGCCGGCCGGGACGGCGGAGCGCGATTGACTGCTCTAGTGAGTGGCTGTGAGTAGCCTGGCGCCTCATTCTTCCCATCCTTCGGCTTCCATTTGGGCGACCTTGTTCGCATCCGGCGCGCTCTGGCGAGCAATGGCCTTGATCAGCCAGGCCGAGGGGCCGCTACGCAACTCGTTTTGAAGATCCTCGATCAAATCAGCGATGAGGCTGCCGCGATAAACCTTTACCGGCTGTATGCCTGCGGCCATGAGCTGACGGATGGCGGACGCACCGACCGCCTCGCAGTAAACCGCCGCACATTCAGCCAAGAGGCCAATTTTGGTGGCCAGCTTGTCCTCATTGCCGTCCTCAGCCAGCTTGCCGAATTCGGCGACCTCCGCGAGCTCCCACCCGTCTTCATGGATAGTGTAAATAGCGAACGTTTTGGCTGAGCCGAAATGCTGGTTGACCTGTTTCAGGTCGTCGGTGGCAAACGCGATGTTCAGGCCGGTCTTCATAGGCTGCCCTCCATTATTGTGATCAACGATGTGCAGACGTCGTATGAGCGCCATGAACGGTTGCCTCCAGCGGGTAGTCCCCCGCTTCGCTAGCGGGCTTTTGCCCATAAATGGAGCGGTAGACCGGTACTTCATGCCGATGGTTATAAGCCATCGCGAGATTGGCCAGGTCGAACAGGGTCTGCCGGGCACCGGCATAGCCAATGAAGGTCTTTTGATAACCGCCGATCACGTCATAAAGCGGAAAGCCGCAGCGCAGTATCGGCAATCCCAGCCGCTCCGCTGTCTGCACCGCATGAGAGTTGCCGATCAGGAGTTCGGCCTCCCCGTCGCGCGCGGCCTGTTCCAGATCTTCCAGGTCGCCGATGCGGATCGAGGCTAGCGGCGTTTGCGCGAGGGCCGGACCGTCGCCTGCGGCCACCGCCGCGACCACTTCGCCGCCCATTTCGCTCAGCATATGGACAAAGGCGTTGAGCTGGTCTGGATCGGCAGCGATGGCGACGCGAAGAAAGCCGAGCATGAAATGAGTGTCCACCATGGCGTCCTGCAGCTGTGCACGCTGTCGTTCGATCCGGGTCGGGACAGCGCCGCCAATGATGTCGGCAAGCGTCTTAATCAGTCCGTCGTTGGCATGCAGGCCATAGAGGTGATCGAAACGGCAGGAGGGGACGCCGGTGCGTGCTTCCAGAATGTCGCCCGCCTTTTTCAGCGATGCGCCGATCACCAGGGTCGCAACGGCATCGCCCAAAGTCTTGACTTCCGATAACGCCAGGCCGCCTGTCGTCACCGGGCTAAAGTCGGCGTCGACCAGATGGCCATCCAGCGAATCCGCCAGATTGGGCACGAACACGGGACGCAAGCCAAACCATTCGATGAGGTCGCGCAGATGCTCCAGATCGCCGGGCGTCAGGAAAGAGCCGGCCAGCACGTTGATCTGCCGCGGCCGGGCGCCGGGCTTAGTGCCGGTCTCGGGTACCAGTTGGCTGATCATTTCGGTTACCGTCGCGGCATAGCCGGATTCCAGACATCCCGTGAAATCCGGGGTGTTGACGGCGACTACGGCCACCTCGCTGAACTGCGGGTAGCGGGTCCTGAATTCGCGCACACAGCGCTTCACGTCTGTGCCTTGCGTCTCCGAGAGGCCCGTGGTCAGCACGGTAATGATGGCCGGTCGGAACTTCTCGGCAATCGTTTTGAGCCCTTCGATGACGTTCTCATCTGCGCCCATCACCGAACTCGCCTGATCCATCGCGCTCGACTGCAGCGGGATCGGCTCGCGGAAATGGCGCACGAAAAACACTTTGGCGAAAGCCGTACAGCCCTGCGAGCCATGCAGCAGCGGTATGGCGCGGTCGAATCCCAACGTGGCCAGGGAGCCGCCCACCGGCTGGCTGGCCTTCAGCGGATTGACCGAGAGGGCCTTTTTGCGTCGGATAATGTCAGCCATGCGTCGCCTCCAGTTGGGCGGCATCATCTGTTTGAGGCGCGCTGCGCCCGCTATCGAGAGGCGCTCCCGACAGCGATACGGCGGACGCCGCGTAGCCCGAGCTCCGCCATGGGGCGGGAGTGCGCACCGCTTGCCAGACCGGGCTTTCTATCGTCAAGGCGAGTTGCCTGACCAGCTCGAGCATGCCCTGATAGCCGGCGTAGCCGAATTCCCGCTCCTGGTTGATGTCTAGAAACGGCAGGCGGGCTTTCAGCGCCGTGTAGAGGTTGCGCCCGCCGGCGATGAGAATGTCGCAGCGGTAGTCCGTCACGACCTGTAGGAGCTTCTTTGGCGTGATATCGTCCAGCATCAAGGCTTCCTCGCCCATGAGCTCCCGAATACGCGCCTTGTCTTCCTCGGTGGATTTCTTGGTGCCGGTGGCGACCACGACCATGCCCATGTCCTGCAAGGCGGATACGACTGACCAGCTTTTGACGCCGCCGGTGTTGAGCAATACCCGCTTGCCATTGAGTCGCGCCTTCCACGGCTCCAGTGCTTGCTCGATGCGCGACTCTTCGCGCGCGATGAGAGCCTCGGTGCGGACCGCCAAGCTGCGATCTCCGATCAACTTGGCAAAATCTCGCAACGACTGGCTGGTATCACTGATGCCATAGAAGCTGCCCTCGAACCAGGGGGTGCCGTATTGCTTCTCCAGTTTGCGGGCGACGTTCAGCATGGCCTTTGAACAGACCATCATGTTGACTTCCGCCCGGTGCATGGTTTGCACTTCGCGATAACGGGCATCTCCGGACAGGGTGCACAGCACGCGTAGCCCCAATTCATCGAGCAGCGGGAGTACATGCCAGAACTCTCCGGCAATATTGTACTCGCCGATTAGATTGACATCGTGGACTTCGATGCCGGCTCTTTGCGTGCTCGCCGGCAGCGTATCCGGCTCGCGCGTGCCGACCACGTATTTCACCATCGCATCGCCGGCGATGCGGTTACCCATATTTTTGGTCCCGTAAAAGCCGGCCGAGTCGACCGGCACCACCGGTACGCCAAAGCTTTTGGCGGCGGCCTTGCACACGGCTTCGATATCATCGCCAATCAGCGCCGGCACGCAGGTGTTGTACACAAAGACGGCCGGGGGAGAATGGCTTTCGACGGCCTGCTTGATGGCGTGATACAGCCGCTTTTCCGAACGGCCCATGATGATGTCCTGCTCGGTCAGATCGGTCGTCATGCCGAGACGGTACAATTTGGGACCCGACGATCGGGTGCCGCGGTTATCCCAGGAACTGCCGGCACAAGCGATGGGGCCGTGCACGATATGGGCGACATCGACAATAGGAAGCAAGGCAATTTGCGCGCCGTCGAAGGCGCAACCGCCCGCTGCTGATCCCGGTGTGGGTTTGGCGCAGCCCGACTTAGACTTCTTATTGTGTTCGCAGGCCGGCTCGTCCAGGAGTTCGGCGATGTCTTTGCTGGATTTCATGCAGATGCCTGTCGCGTTCGTGGTTGAATAAACGATTAGCAAACCACATGCCATTTGCAAAACCTTAAAAATAAAGGGATTTGTTTCGTCTAGGATGTCGCAAGCCCGACAAAGCTAGCCTTATGGAGAGAATCATGACAATTGCTTGCAGCGCCTCGCTAAGAAACGCTCATAAACATCGCTTGGGGACAATTATGCTTGCCTATCAGCGGGAGGCCGAGTGCTGCAGGCGCAGGTTTTAACGCATTACCTGAACGCATGGCTGCGATGCAGCCCACTCGATCAAAGGCGGATGGGTTGCGGCAAGTTTGTCTACGCCGGTCGATGAAGCTCCCCGAGGCGTTGCCGGCTTTGTCACATCGACGAGTTTGAAGGAAAGCGTCGCTAGTTGGTGACCGTGACGTTGCTGATGATCGTCCAGTTGTTCGCCGTCAGAGTCGTATTGGCAGTTCGGTAGGTCGGCACCGTATCGGCGTCGAATTTCAGCAGACCCACCGCCAGCTTATACGCACCGGGCTTTACGCCGGAGAACCGTACCTTGGCGATCTCCTTGACAGGCACGCTATTGGTGTAGTCATACTTGGCCAGCCATCGCTTCACGTTCATTTCCGGGGCCAGACTTTTCGCCACGACGCCATTGTTGTTGTTCAGCAGAGCAAACGCCGCTATGTTTTTGTCGTATAACAAATTGACGCCTTTATTGATCCACATCGTCGTGACGATAAAGGGAACGCCGTTTTTTATTCTCAGAGGTAACGTGACCTGTTGCAGCACATGGTGGTAGCCGAGTTCGTTTTCGAGCTGGTTGATGAGCGCCGCATGTTCCGAATAGAACAGTGCCCCATCCCTTCCCCATTGACCCAGCCCCATATAGTTGAGGCGATCGGCGTAAATCCTCTCCCGAATGCCGGCTTCGCTGATCTTCGAATGGGCTCTCAGCCAAGCATAAGGTCCCCACCATTCGCCTACACTGATCACCTTGCCGTAAGTGCCGCCGGATCCGCCCACGGCGAAGCTGGAACCGATCTGCTTCCCCGTCGGTGGGGTCATATAATAGACATCGCTGCGTCTTCCGATGCCGAGATCGACCGGTGCATGGTAGTTCTGCTCCGCGACCAGTGGGGTAACTTTGAATTTGTTCTTCTGCGGAATCAGGTGCAGATCTCTGATTTGCGCATCGGTTAACGACAGGGTCGCTGTGCCCAGGTCGGAGGTGACGCCTTGACCCCAGTTACCGTACGAACCGATCTCGTACCAGCCTAATTGTCCTCGGGCGTCATACCGATTGGACACCGCCTGCACGAAATCGTATAGCTTTTTCAGGAATACCGCATCATTCCAGACCGGCACGTGTTGCCGTGCGCCGCCGCCGAAAGCACAACTCGTCTTGGCATACTTCGATGCCGCGCCGGCGTCGAACACCCACTTGGGAGTGATGTAGTCGACGGTACTGCAGCTGTTGGCGGCCATGACTCTGAAGGCGAAGCGCGTCCCTGCTGCGGCACTGTCCGCAATCGCGTTGTCGATAATGCTCCAGTTGTAGACGCCTTCCGATGGTTCGATACGGTACCAGTCGTAGCGGGCATAGGCCACGCCCGCTACCGACTTGGTCCCGGCATTGTGGTAGCGCAGCAGGGTGCCGGGCTCGCCGCTCGACAGGTCGCCATAGAGGACCCAGCCTTTTCCAGGGTTTTTGAGGACGCCGGCGCGCTCTTCCAGCTTGACCGCCGCAGCGGTCGCTTCCTTGGCATACACGGCAAACTCGTAAAGCTGTTCTTCATTGGAGTGCGGCCGGCTTCCGGCAGTCGCATTCAGCCTCACGTAGCGTGCCTTCGCATTCAGGTTATCGATAACGTCTCTGCCGCCATTTTCAGTGGTCGTCGCGAAAACTTGCGTCCAGTGAACGGCATCGTCGGATACCTCGATGTTATAACCAGTCATGACGACCGTGTCCCCGCTGTAACTGGTATCCAGCACGACCGTACCCACGGTGTACGCCTTGCCCAGGTCCACAGAGATGGAGTTGCCCGGTACCGGCCTGAAGCCCCATCCACTGCCGATATTGCCGTCGACCGCCGCACTGCCGGAGCCCGGGTGGTAACCTGCCGCGACCACCGGCCTATTTAACGCCAAATTGACCGCAGCCGGCGCAGGGCGATTCTCCTGGGCATCGGCCTGGCGCTCGCCAGAAGCCGCCTCAGGATTGCCTTCCTGAGCGATCTTGAGTGTATGAGAGCCGTTGTCAAAAGCGCTTTTATGATCGATCGCAGCCTGATAGATCGCGACTGGCGAATAGACGTCGATCGCCTGATTTAATCCGTTGTCGATGTCCACCTACGCTTTCCTGTAATTAGCACGGGCTCACTGTCCCGATGAATAAAGTTTCCGTAACCCATGATTGCGGACACTGTTGCTGGGTACTGTAAAATAAACAGGCCTGGATAGTCTCGATTGGGGAAATTTAACACGAGCCGACAGCATGATGAAAGCAGGCTTTATAGGGCTGGGTGGCATGGGCGAGCCCATGGCGCGCAACATGGCGAAGGCCGGGTTTCTGGCCGCGCTATGGAACCGGACGCGGCAACGCGCGGTTCGCTTGGCGCAGCAGCTTGAGGTCGAATGCGCCGAATCGCCCGCCCAGCTGGCCGAGCGCGTCGATGTCGTGCTGACCTGCGTATCTGCCGACGCCGATGTGCTGGAAGTAGTGCGCGCTCTGCTGCCTGGTCTGCATCAGGGCTCCCTCATCGTCGACATGTCGACCGTCAGCAGTGAAACCGCGCGGCAAGCGGCTGATCTGGTCAGGCAAAAAGGCGCTGAGTTTCTCGATGCGCCGGTGTCGGGCGGCGTGGAAGGTGCCCGAAACGGTACGCTGGCGATGATGGTGGGCGGTGATGAAGCCGCGCTGGAGAAGGTGCGGCCCGTGCTGGCAGCCATGTCCAGCCGCATCGTCCATATGGGCGTCGTCGGCGCGGGACAGGGCGCCAAGGCGATCAATCAGATCATGTGTGCCGGCATCAATGAGGCGGTTACTGAGGCGCTGGCTTTCGGGGCGAGACTGGGGCTCGACCTGACCAAGGTTATCGATGTCATCTCGGCCGGCGCCGCTGGCAACTGGTTTCTCGAGCGCCGCGGCATGAGCCTGCTGCAGGGACTGTTTGAACCGGGCTTCAAGCTGGCGTTACACCATAAGGACCTCAAAATCGCTCTGGACATGGCCGCTCGCATCGGAACGAGGCTGCCGCTCACCGAAGCGACGCTTAGGGATTACGAGGAATTGCTGCGGCAAGGCTACGGGGATGAAGATATTTCTGCTTTGTACCGGCTGAAGCGGCCGGCTGAGTGATTGAGTGCGGCGGGCAGACGCTGCGGTCATCGCAGCCAGCGCGATTACCTAGGCCTTCATGCAGCATCATGATGATCTTTGAGAAACTGCGTTACTTACGGGGCGATGCCGTCTGCCGGCCGATCTTTGTCATTGGCACCGGGCGATCGGGCACGCACTGGCTCGGGCACTGCCTGGGGAATCATCCGGAAATTAGGATCACCTCAGAGGCCCGGCCGATGTTCGGCTGGTCCACGACGATGGCGCTGAATCCCGAAAGCGAACGCCGTCTCTTGGGAAGATTGATAAGGGTGTATCGCTGGCAACTGCTGCTGGCGAGCCCGCGGCACTATCTGGACAAGAATCATCCCAATATCTGGATCGCCGACAAATTGAAAGAGGCGTTTACCGATGCGTTATTCATTGGCATCGAGCGTGATCCTTATGCGACTGTCGCCAGCATGATGCGGCATAAGGGTGTGTCGTCATGGCATCGGCGCTGGCGCGAATTTCCGCTGCCGAATCGCTTTCTCGGCATCAGTTGGGAAATCGCCGAGCGCTATGACGATATTCCGTTTCCCTCGCAGTGCGCCATGCGATGGCTCGCTCATCACGACAGAATGAACGCTTTGAAGCATCGCCTCAGCGACTCACTGAAAGTGATTTCGTACGAGGCGTTTGCACGCCATACGGAGGAGACAATCGGCGACTTGCAACAGTTTCTGGGTCTGTCCAAGCCGCTTTCTCTGCCTGAGGTGAAGATCGAGTCCCTGCACAAGTGGAGATATCAATTATCGGGTGATGAAATTAAGCAGATTCAGAATGTAGTCGGTTTTTCTCCGGACGCGGCTCATGAACCGTCCGGGTCACGGCCGCGCCGCCACGAGTAGGCGAGGTTTGCGGCGGCTGTAAGCGCGCGATCAGCCATTCGATTCGCCTTGCTCGCTGCATATCCGTCGGTGATCCGCCGTAACATCTTCTAGATGGAATTGGAAGCTGCCGGCTTTGCGGTCGGCGAAAAAGAGATGCAGTGAACGGCGCACCGTTTCGAAGGAGAGCTCGCGCCAGGGGATTTCGTGTTCCCCGAACAGCCGGACCTCGAGACTCTCGACGCCGGCGGAGCAGCGTTCGCTCAGCATGCGGGCGCGGAAAAACACATAAACTTGCGAAATGTGCGGCAAATTAAAAATAGTGTACAGATCGTCGATCGCAATCTCGATGTTGGCTTCTTCGATAGCCTCCCGCCGGGCCGCCTGCATCAGCGTTTCGCCCTGCTCCATGAAACCCGCCGGCAGCGTCCAAAACCCCTTGCGCGGTTCGATCGCACGTCGGCACAACAGGATCTGCTCGCGCCAGACGGGTAGGC
>CADDZF010000113.1 GCA_902812445.1 Methylococcaceae bacterium
GCCGATGAAATTCCGCTCGCTCGGTTCCCAGGCGACCGTATGGGCGAGCCCCACCTCGAGCGGGCTGATCGATTCATCCATATCGGTGCCGTAAAGCCGCATGCCGGCTTCCAGGCGCAAGGTGTCCCGTGCCCCTAGACCGCACGGTGCGATTCCGGCCTGATACAGGCATTGCCAGAGCGCCGGGGCCGCGGTGGCCGGCAAGATAATCTCATAGCCGTCCTCGCCGGTGTAACCGGTGCGCGAAAGGAAGCATTCGCCCCGCCAGACCGCCTGAAAGGGGGCAAGCGTCCGCGCTGGCTCGCGCAGTTCCTCGGGCAGACAGGCATCGCTCTTGCGCCGGGCATGCGGCCCCTGTACAGCGATGATGGCCAAGTCCTCGCGCGCCTGCACCGCGACCGCAAACGCCCCGGACTGGCGCGAAACCCAGGCCAGATCCTTTTCCCGCGTATCGGCGTTGGTCACCAAACGGAAGCGCCCGGGTGCCAGATAATAGACGATAAGATCATCGATGACGCCGCCCGTTGGGTTCAGCATGCAGCTATAGAGCGCCTGGCCGGGCTGTTTCAGCTTGCCGACATCATTGGCCAGCAACACTTCGAGCAATGCCTTAGCGGCATCGCCCTGGAAATCGATCACCGTCATATGCGATACGTCGAACATGCCGGCGTCGGCGCGTACCCGGCGATGCTCTTCCAGCTGCGAGCCATAGTGCAGAGGCAGTTCCCATCCGGCGAACTCGACCATGTGCCCGCCCAGCCGCTGATGGCTTTCATTCAATACGGTTTTTCTCACCCGGCGCCTCGCTCTCTTGCATTCAGCCCGCAAACAACAGCATGATAGCACAGCGCGACGCTAGGAAGCCCCCGATTCCCTACCATGCAGCAAACAGCCCATCTATTGTTCCGGCCCGAAAATACCCTCCTGGTATTTTCGGGCCATCGCTCCCTGCCCCGGGTTAACCCGGCCCTTAACTAGGCCGGGTTAATGGCTAAGGATCCATGAAAGGCATCGTCGCGGCTTTGGCCATCCTCTTCATCCTCAGCGGCATCGCGGTTTTCCGGTTGGCAGCCGAACATCGGGACAGCACGCCTGCCAATGCAGAGCGCCTGGCCAGCGGGGATAGGAAAGCACCGGAGGAGCCCAGGAGGGCTGCACTGCGGCTGACCCCCGAGCAGCAGAGGCGGAGCGGCATCGCAACGAAGACGCTGGAAGCCGTCCGCTATCAGCCCGAGTTGAGGGCCTACGGCAAAGTCCTGGACCTATCGCCTTTGCTGGAGCTGCGCGCCCGCTACCGCACCGCCGCGGCCGAGCTATCGATCGCGCAGGCGGCGCTGGATGTGGCGCAAAAAACCTACCAGCGGGTACGCAGTCTGCACCGGGAAGCCATCATCGCCACCCGCGAACTGAATCAGGCGGCATCACAACAAGCCGCCGATCGGGCGCGTGTAGCGGCCGGCCGATTGCGGGTGCAGGCGATCCGCGAGGAAGCGCTGCAGATCTGGGGCAGTGAACTGTTCGAGCGGGCGCTGGATAGCGATTCGAAGATTTTTGCCGAACTTCTGACCCGCCAGCAGCTGCTGTTGCTGATTACGCTCGCCGCCGAACAAGCGTTGCCAGCGGATACCCGCTTCGCACTCGTCGGCCGCGGCAACGACCGCCAGAATGCGCAGGAAGCTTATCTGATTTCGCCCGCCCCGAAAACCGATGAGCTGGCGCAGGGCGAAACCTGGTTCTTTTACACAGCCAGCGGGCGGCTGCGCACGGGGATGCGGGTGGATGCCTGGATACCGCATGCGGGCCCAGCGACCGCCGGCGTGGTGATTCCGCGCGCGGCCATCCTGTGGCATAACGGCAAGCCATCCGTATATCTGCAGAGCGGGAGCACGTTCACCCGGCGCGCCGTGGCCCAGCATCAAGCGTATGCCGGCGGCTGGTTTATCGCCGACGGTTTTCAAGCCGGAGACCGCATCGTCGTGTCCGGAGGACAAATGCTCCTGTCGGAGGAATTTCATCGCCAGATTCCGGATGAGGACGCCGATTAATGCTGGGCGCGATCATCGGCTTCTCGGTGCACCGGAGCGGCGTCGTGATCGCTCTGGCCATGTTGCTGCTAATTTATGGCGCTTACTCGTTGGGCCAATCGAGCCTCGACATCTTTCCCGAATTTTCGCCAAAACGCGTCACCATCCAGACCGAATCGCCCGGGCTTTCGGCCGAACAGGTGGAAAGCCTGGTGTCCCAGCTGGTCGAAAAGCATCTGGCCGGCATGATGGGCTTGACGACGATTCGTTCGGAGTCGATCCAGGGACTTTCCATCGTCACAGCTATTTTCGATGAGCGCAGCGACATCTACCGCAATCGCCAGCTCGTCGGCGAACGCCTGGCTGGGATCGACCGCGAGCTGCCACCCAACATCGGGCCGCCGGTTGCGGTGCCGCTGTCATCGTCCTCCGCCACCGTGCTGACCGTCGGCCTGCGTTCGCGATCGCGCGATCTAATGGCGCTACGCACCCTGGCCGACTGGACGCTGGTGCCGAGATTACTGGCGGTTGCAGGCGTCGCCGATGTCAATGTTTTCGGTGGTGACGTCAAGCAACTGCAGATCCAGCCGGACCCGGACGCCTTGCGCCGCCATGGTCTGGGTATCGAGCAGGTGATTCAGGCGGCCCGGCAGGCGGTAGGTGTCCGTGGCGCCGGTTTTGTCGAGAACCGCAATCAGCGCATCACCCTGCAAGTGACGGGCTTGCCCGCCACGCCAGAGACGCTGCAACGGGTGGTGCTAGACCGTAAGGACGGCACCAACGTGACGCTCGGCGACGTGGCGACGATCAGAATCGCGGCGGAAGCGCCGATCGGCGCTGCGGCAGTCGGGGCAGAACCCGCGGTGCTGCTGATGGTGATCGGCCAGTACGGAGCCAATACGCTGGAGGTCTCCCGCGGCGTGGAAAAGGTGTTAACCGGGTTCGGGCAACTGTTTGCCCGGGAGGACATCCGGCTCGACCCGCGCCTGTTCCGCCCGGCCAATTATATCGAGCGCTCGGTGCAAAATCTCGGCGGACATCTGTTGATCGGTGGCTGTTTCGTTATCGCAGTGCTCTACGCCTTTCTATTCGATCTGCGTACGGCGCTTATCCCGGCTTTGGCGATTCCTCTGTCGCTGCTCGGTGCCGTGGTGGTTCTGCGTGCCTTGGGCGTCAACCTGAACATCATGGTGCTAGGCGGTCTTGCCATCGCGCTGGGGGAAGTCGTGGATGACGCGATCATCGACACCGAGAATAGTTTCCGAAGGCTGCGCGAAAATGCATCGTCCGCGATGCCTCGACCTCGTCATCGGGTCGTGTTCGACGCGGCGCTCGAAGTGCGCGGCTCGGTGGTTTACGCCAGCTTCATCGTAGCACTGGGCTTCGTGCCACTGCTCACCCTCGGCGGAGTTGCCGGGCGCCTGTTCGTGCCGCTGGGCTTTTCCTATATCCTGGCGATCCTGACCTCGCTGCTCGTTGCACTGACGGTCACCCCCGCGCTGTGTCACCTGCTGCTACAACGGGACGCTGCCCAGGCCGGCGCACCGCCTTTGATCCGCTGGCTCAAGCCGCGTTATGGCCGCTTGCTGGCGATGAGCATGAACACGCCGCGGACCGCGGTCCTCATCAGCCTGCTGGTGTGTACGGCAGGACTGGCCATGTTACCGGGCTTGGGCGGGCAATTTCTGCCGGAGCTCCGCGAAGGCCATTACATAGTCCATACCGGCAGCCTTCCCGGGACTTCGCTGTGGGAGTCGCTACGCATGGGAGCGAAGCTGACGCAAGCGTTTCTCGACCTGCCCGGCGTCCACTCGGTATCGCAATGGGCGGGGCGCGCAGAGCGCGGTGCGGATACTTACGGAAGCCACTACAGCGAATATGAGGTCAGCCTCGAGCCGATGTCGGGCACAGAACAGCAGCGCGTGCTGGAGCGCTTGCGTGAACGGCTCGACAGCTTCCCCGGCATTGCTTACGAAGTCAACTCGTTCCTGACCGAGCGGGTCGATGAAACCATTTCGGGCTATAGCTCTCCTGTCGTCATCAATCTGTACGGCCATGATTTGGAATTGCTCGATCGCAAGGCGCTGGAAGTCGCCGACCTGATGCGCCGCGTGTCCGGCGCGACCGATATCCAGCTGCGTTCGCCACCGGGAACGCCGCTGCTGCGGATCGGCCTGCGTCTGGACCAACTGACGAGTTGGGGCCTGCGCCCCCTGGAAGTCGCCGAGGCCGTGCAGGTCGCCTATGAAGGCAAGGTCGTCGGCCAATATTATGAAGGCAGTCGGGTGTTCAAGGTGGCCGTCATTCTGCCAGAGGATCAACGCCGGCAGATCGAGAATATCGGGCAACTGCCTTTACGCACGCCGGACGGCGTCATCGTGACGCTGGGCCAGGTGGCCGACATCCGGGTGCATGACGGCCGCTACAGTGTTCTGCACCGCGCCGCGCAGCGGGTGCAAACGGTGACGTGCAACGTGGCGGAACGTGATCTCGGCTCGTTCATGGCGGAGCTAGAGCGGCGCCTGCCCGCGGAGATCGCATTGCCGCCCGAAATTTATCCCGAATTTACCGGGGCAGCGGTGGAGCAGGCAAAAACGCGCCGGGAGCTGATCGTGCAGGCGGCCCTGGCGGGAGCCGGCATACTACTGCTGATTTACATCGCCTTGGGCAGCGTGCGGCATACGCTGCTGACGCTGAGCAATCTGCCTTTCGCGCTGGCAGGCGGCGTCGCGGCAGCATGGCTGGGTGGCGGCGTTTTGTCGATCGGCTCGCTAGTAGGCTTTGTGACGCTGTTCGGCATCACCGTAAGAAATGCCATCATGCTGATCGCCCACTACCGCCACTTGGTGATGCTGGAGGACCAGAGCTGGGGTATTGAAACGGCCGTTCGCGGCGCCCAAGAGCGCCTGCCGTCTATCCTGATGACCGCCTTGGCGACTGCGCTGGCGATGTTGCCGATCGCCGTCGACAGCGACAATCCGGGCCGCGAGATCATGGGGCCGATGGCCGCGATCATCATCGGCGGTCTCATCTCATCGACCGTCCTCAACCTGTTGCTGCTGCCGACGCTGTTGCTGCGCTACGGACGCTTCGGGGAAAAACGCTAGCTTGGCGAAGACTGGTGGTCACGCGGCTCACCGCGCCGGCGCGGCGGCTGATTTAGGGAGCGAGCCGGGATAAGGCTTTTCCGTCAAATACCGCGTGAATTCCTCTTGCGACAATGGCTTGCTGAAGTAATAGCCTTGGTAAGCCTGACAGCCGTTCGCGCTGAGAAAGCGCAACTGATCCTCGGTCTCGACGCCTTCGGCGATGACGTTCAGTCGCATGTGCTGAGCCATCGCGATGATGGTTTCGACGATAATCTGATCGCTCGGGTCCATCGGCGTATCCCGCACAAATGATTGGTCGATCTTTAGCTGATCGATCGGCAGCCGTTTCAGATAGCTCAGCGAGGAATAGCCGGTGCCAAAGTCGTCGATCGAAAAATGGATGCCGAACTCTCTCAGACTCCGCATTTTTTCGATGGTATCGGTCACATTCTCGATGACGATGCTTTCGGTCAACTCGAGGGTCAAGCGGTTGGGCTCAAGGCCGGTACGGCTCAACACGCTCAACACCTGCCTGACAAAGCCGGCTTGATGGAACTGACGCGGACTGACGTTGACGGCGATGTGATCCAGCGACGCCGCGATGCCCGCATCCAGCCAAGACTTGCACGTGCTGCAGGCATGCAGCAGCACCCACTCGCCCAGCGGCAGGATCAATCCGGTTTCCTCGGCGACCGGAATGAACTCGACCGGTGAAATCATTCCCCATTGCGGATGCCGCCAGCGCACCAGCACTTCAGCGCCGACCAGTTCTGCTTGATTATCGAACTGCGGCTGATAGTGCAGCTGCAGCTCATCGCGGGCGATGGCATGGCGCAAATCATTCTCGAGCGAAAGGCGAGCGTCCGCCGCCTGCTGCATGCTCGGCAGATAGAAGCGGATGGTGTTGCGCCCCGCCGCTTTAGAACGGTACATCGCCGTGTCGGCCTGTTTGAGTAAATCATCCGGATGGGCGATTTCATGCGTGAACAGGGTGACGCCGAGGCTGGCCGACGTATGGTGCTCGTGTCCGTGCAAGTAATAAGGTTTCGCCAGCGCCTTTTGTATTTTTTCCGCCACCGTACGCGCCTGATTGGCAGCCGTGTCCGCCTGATCGCTCAAGCCCGGCAGCACGACCACGAACTCGTCGCCACCGAGACGCGCCACGGTATCTTCCGCGCGCAGTCGGTCCACCAATCTCTCCGCCACTTGCTGCAGCAGTGCATCGCCCACCGAATGGCCTAACGCATCGTTGATGGTCTTGAAGTTATCGAGATCGAGAAACAAGAGGGCCCCGTAGATGCGGTAGCGTGAGGCGACCGCCAGTTCATGCTGGAGCCGGTCCATCAGCATGCGCCGGTTAGGTAGGCCAGTCAGCGCATCATAATAAGCCAGGCGCTGAATCTCCATTTCCGCTTGCTTGTGCTCGGTAATGTCGAGAAAGGTCGCGACGTAGTGCGTGAGCAGGCCTTCTCGATCAGTGACTGCCGTGATGGTGAGCAGTTCCGGAAATGATTCGCCGCTCTTGCGTCGGCCCGAAATCTCGCCTTGCCATTGTTTCGTCTCGCTCAGGCTCTGCCAGAGTTGTTGATAAAACTCATCGTCGTACGCGCCGGATTTCAGTAACAGGCTTAGATTATTCCCGATCACCTCATCCTGCGAGTAGCCCGTGATGAGCGTGAAAGCCTTGTTTACCCGTACGATATCGCCGTGCTTGTCGGTGATCACGATGGCCTCGTGGGTTTCAAAAGCGGTCGCCGATAACCTCAGCTCTTCCTCGGTTTTGATGCGTTGCAGTTCGGCGCTGGTACGGATGGCAACAATCTTCAGCAGGGAAAGCTTAGTCTGCGCGTATTCCATCGGCTTCGCTGCGAGCACCGCCAGCAGGCCGACGGGCTCTCCCGCCGCACCCCGGAGACGAACAGCGGCATGGCTTTCCACGCTCATGGCAGCCAGACGTTTAAGGTGGGGAAACCGCTTCTGCACGCCTTGGGGATACACGCAGTCGCCCTCGCCGAGCGCGCTGGCGCAGGGAAAATCCTCCAGTGTGCCGCTGAAATTTTCCGCCAGGCGGCCCTCGGCGTAGACGGCGAGTGTTGCGATGCGCATCTTGCTGTCATCGAGGGTGGCGATCAGCGCATAATCCGCGTCCATCCCTTCGGCCAGCTGGCGTACCAGGGATTGAAAGAACGCGAGCCCAGTCTGTGCTCCCGACACTTCCGAAATCCCGCGCAACAGGGACGCCATGAGATGCTCTTCGGTCACATCATGAAGTACCAGAATGGCTCCAGTAATCTCACCCCGCCTGTTGCGCATGGGCGCGGCGTTCTCGCTCACCCTGCGTTCCTTGCCGTCGCGGGCGATGACGATCATTGGTTTGACTTGACCGGTCAGATCGCCGTCGTGCGCGAGCCTGGCTGTGGGGCTTGGCAGCGTTTCCTGCGTCTTCGCGTCAACGCGCTTGAACACTTGGCTCAGCGGGCGTCCGACCGCTTCAGCGAACGACCAGCCGGTGAATTTTTCGGCGCTGGGATTCATGCGCTTGATCAGGCCGCGGCCATCGATTGCGATGACGGCATCGCCGATCGAATGGAGGGTGATCGCCAAATCTTCCTCGCGCTCGCGTAGCGCCAATTCGGCGCGTTCGCGCTTGGCTTCGCGCTCAAGGTTCACCAAAGCGAAAGAAACGTCTTTCGCCATTTCATCCAATAGTCCGACGATGTCAGCGTTAAAAAAATCGGGGAGATTGGCATAAAGCGTCAGCACTCCGACCGCCCTGCCCTGTTTGGCGATCGGAAACACGGCCGCTGATCTTATTCCTATCCGCTTGGCTATCGCGTGACTGACCATCGTCTTGGACATGCCGAAAACATCGTTGAGAACGACGTGATCCAGCGTACGGATGGCCGTTTCCACGGGCGCCAGGGCGGATTCCTGGCTCATGGCAAGACGCGGGTTTTGCAGATATTCGCGGCCGTTCCCAGCGCTCGCCTTAATTTCGATGACGCGCTGGCTCTCGTCGATCAAGCCGATCCAGGCCAGCACAAATCCCTCGTAATGAATCGCGATCTGGCAGATTTCCTTGAACAGCGCGTCTTGCTGATCGATCTGAATGATCAGTTTGTTCGCGGCGCTGAGCATGCTGTACAGGTTTTTCTGCTTGAGCAAATTCTGGCGGCTTTCGTTTAACCGGGCCACCATGAGATTGAAGGCGTCGGCCAGTTGAACCAGATCGCCCGGACCTTCGCGTTCGACGCGAACACTATAATCGCCTTCGGCAAGCCGTCTGGCAGCGCTGATTAAATGGCGCACAGGACGGCTGACCAGATAATGCAGTATGGCGATGACTAACGCCACGACCAGGAGGCTGAGCAGCCAGAACAGCGCGCCGGACAGGAACGCAGGCGCCCGCCACTGCTGCCTCGGCGCCTCGATCGCGTACACGGCGTAGAGTGAACCTGACTCATGGCGGGCGGCTTTTTCGGACTGCGGCGAGCTCAGTGGGTAATAAGCGATGATGCGGCTATCGCCCGTGTTGCCGTCGGTCAGCACCATTTCGCCGCGTTGCCCGCCTTGAATTTTCAATAGCCGCGCCGTTTCAAATCCAGGGAGATTGCCTTCCGCCAGCTTGCCCGCACTTCCGGGAGGATGCGAAAAAATGATCCGGCCCGCCTGGTCCAGCAAGGCCAGTGTCTTTATCTGACTCCCGCTGGCGGATTCCTTTAACGTCTGCTCGATCCGATCAAACGCGCCTTTACGATCCGCCCCATTTTCGATAAGCCGCCGTAGCTGCGCCAGTTGCTGGCGTACAGATGCAAGGCTGATCTCTTCCGGCTCTTGGGTTCGATAGTGATCCGCGACCATAAGACCGGATTGGACTGCAAACAATAAATAAACCAGGACGGGCAATCGGAAGCGCAGGTTCAGGCCGCGTGATGATTTCACGTGGGTGCTCGGGGAAGAAAGACAGGCTGTCCAGGAAAGGCGCGCGCAAGCGTCGCACCCGCGATTACGAGCACGTTTTAGGCTCTGTTGTTAGGCTGAGCTGGCATACAGGCGTATCGGGCGGCGCTTGAGGTCAGAACGGCTCAAGAACGGCGAGCCGCTTGAAACCGGTTTTCCGATCACGCAGCAGCCGGCGTTGTGGTCCTCGCCCAGACTTAGCGCCGGGTCGCTGCCGTCGTGCAGTTGCGCGAACATGAAGCTCAATAAGGGCGCGAAGACGACAAGTCATCGTGTGGTTCGTAGATTTATAGCATCAGCGCCAATACGATGGCGTCTTCGCGGCCGCCTCGGGCGGGATAATAAGCCTTGCGAATGCCGACTTCATCAAATCCCAGCTTATGATAAAGATTGAGCGCCGCGCTATTCGATGGCCGGACTTCAAGCACCATCATTTCCGCCTTGTGACCGCGTGCCACCTCGATCAGTTTCTCCATCATTTTCCGCCCATAGCCGCGACCCTGAATCCACGGCGCCACGCAGATATTTAGCACGTGAGATTCGCCCGCGCCGACCGATACGATGCCGTAGGAAACGACGCGACCCGCCCGTTCGCCCACCCAACAAC
>CADDZF010000114.1 GCA_902812445.1 Methylococcaceae bacterium
CCGCCGCGCCGGTAACAGGCAGGACCCGGATCGGCACCGGCGGAATCGGGCCCGACGCGGTAGCGGAGGCCATCGAAGTGCAGGATAGAGCCACCGCCGGCCGCCACGGTGTAAATGTTCATCATCGGCGTGCGCAACCTGATCCCGGCGATTTCGGTCTCGAACGTGCGCTCGTATTCCCCGGCGTAGTGAGCGACGTCGGTCGAAGTGCCGCCCATGTCGAACGTGATGATCCTGTCGAACCCCGCCGAGCGCGCCGTGGCGACAGCGCCGACGATGCCGCCGGCGGGGCCGGAAAGGGTGCTGTCTTTGCCCTGGAAGCGCTGTGCTTCGATCAATCCGCCGTTGGACTGCATGAGCCATAGTCGCGGCGCTGGGGAGCCGTCCGCTGGCCGGGACGACTGCAGTCCGTGCAACACCTGCTCGACGTAGCGCTTCAGCAATGGGGAAAGATAAGCGTCCACGACCGTGGTATCGCCCCGGCCGATTAACTTCATCAAGGGACTGACTTGATGCGACAGGGAAATCTGTGGAAAGCCGATAGAGCGGGCGAGCGCCGCCAGTGCCCGCTCATGTTCGGGCGCACACCAGGCATGCAGCAACACGATGGCGACCGCGCGGATCCCTGCATCATAAGCGGTTTGCAGCGCATCGCGTGCGCCCTCCATATCCAGCGGCAGGCGTTCGTTGGCCTGGGCGTCGCAGCGTTCGGCAACTTCAATGACGCGCTCGTAAAGCTGATCCGGCAGACGGATGTCGAGGGCAAAAATGGCGGGCCGGTTCTGATCGCCGATGCGCAGGGCATCGCCAAAACCGCGCGTGATGACGAGCGCCGTGCGCGCACCTTTACGCTCCAGAAGTGCGTTGGTGCCGATGGTGGTGCCCATCTTGACCGCCTGGATCGCGACCTTCGAAAACGTGGCTTTGGGCCCAACGCCGAGGATATCGCGGATGCCCTGCAAGGCGGCGTCGGGGTAACGTTCCGGGTTTTCGGACAACAGCTTGTGCGTGATGAGACGTCCATCCGGGCCGCGGGCGACGATGTCGGTGAAGGTGCCGCCGCGGTCGATCCAGAACTGCCAGGTGGATGCCGATCGAGACATGGGCCGGTTCAGCGGGTTGTCGTAGGTCGAAGCCGATCCATCCTAGCAGAAGCTGGCGGTGGGCGCAGATCGAGCCGTCGTATCGTTGCGAACCGATTTGCCTAACGCCCCGAAATTCTTCGCGGTGACGGCGGTGATCCCCCGCAGACGCCGATTCGCCAAGGGCGGAAACGATTGTGCCCGCCCGGCTTTGAGGCGACGATAGCGAGGCGGTCGCCGCCGCCATCGTCCGGCGCCCGAGCTTCGTTGCGCGCTGCCATTCACTCATCCGTGACAAAACCGATCGGTCGCTTTTTAGGAGGTTCGGGAGGGCTCGTCAACTGCCGTAGCGTATCGATGAGTTGGCTGATGGATCGATCATGGCGCGCCAGCTTCTGCTCTAGACGGACTTCCAGCTCATCGAGGCGCGCCGCGAGTTCACGATGACCGGTCAGCATCTCGCGTAACTGCACGAAGGCTCTCACGACAAACACGCTGACCTCGACGGCGCGCGGCGAATGGAGCACCGAGGCGGCCATGAGTGCACCGTGCTCGGTGAAGGCATAAGGCAAATACCGCCGCCCGCCCCGTCCCCGCTTTGAGGTCACCGATTGTGATCTCCATGCCGCGAATTCTGCGCTCGTCATCTGAAACATGAAATCCGCCGGGAAGCGTTCGGGATTACGCTTGACCGCTTGCACCAGCGCCCGCGTCGGGACGCCATAGAGCGCGGCGAGATCGGCGTCGAGTAGCACTTTCTGGCCGCGCAGAAACAAAATCGCCTGCGCGATGTGTTCGATCGATCGGGGTTCCGGCTCGGGCATCACGGGATGATGGCTGCGTTTGACGGCCAGGGCATGGCATCGGTTACCTTGTCATCGGATTGGATGATACCATGCAATAGCAAAATCAAGGTGACCGCGCAACCGCGGTCCACACGGCATCAATAATCTTGGGAGTTCATCCAGTGTTCAGCGAACGCGAAGACGAATCGCTCGCCCGTTCGGAAAGCCTCATCGCCGAGCTTTTGAACGAGGCAACAAAACGGGGCGCCAGCGCCGCCGAAGCCGGCGTGAGCCTCGATCATGGCTTGTCCGTCACGGCGCGCATGGGCGAAGTGGAAACCATCGAGCACCATCGTAATCAAGGATTGGGCATTACCGTTTATTTCGGCCAACGCAAGGGCTCGGCCAGTACCAACGATTTCAGCCCCAGATCGCTGCAGGAAACGGTCGCCGCCGCGTGTAAGATCGCGCAGGCCGCTGCCGAGGACGCGTTCGCCGGCTTGCCTGATCCTGCGTGTTTGGCAAAGGAATTTCCTGAACTCGACTTGTACCATCCCTGGGAGCTGGACGCCGAGCGCGCGATCGGCCTGACTATCGAATGCGAGGATGCCGCACGCGGCTACCATCCTGATATCACGAATTCGGAAGGCGCGAGCCTGTCGACGTTCCAGGGCTTGCGCGCGCTCGGCAATAGCCTGGGATTTCTGCACGGCTATGCGAGCAGCCGGCACAGTCTGAGCTGCTCGGTCATCGGCCAGCGCGGCGACAGCATGCAACGAGACGACTGGTGGACGGCGGCGCGCGATGCGGCGGAGCTCGAGCCGCCTGTACAAGTGGGGCGCCGGGCGGCCGAACGCACGCTGCGCCGGCTGAACGCCAAGCGTTTGACGACTCGCCGTTGCCCAGTGCTCTATGCAGCCGACGTGGCAACGGGATTGCTGGGCCATTTCATCGGGGCGATCCGCGGCGGTAATCTGTACCGCAAATCGTCCTTTCTGCTCAATTGTTTGGGCCAGGCGATTTTTCCCCGTTTTATCCACATCCATGAAGCACCGCATCTCAAAAAGGCACTCGGCAGCGCGCCGTACGATAGCGAAGGCGTGGCGACCCGTACGCGTGATCTGGTGAGGGACGGCGTGCTCGAATCTTATGTGCTGAGCACTTATTCGGCCCGCAGACTCGGACTGGAGACCACCGGCAATGCCGGCGGCGTGCACAATCTGATCCTCGATCCGGGCGCTGCGGACTTGCCGGCTTTGTTGAAATCGATGGGCACGGGCCTGTTTGTCACCGAGCTGATGGGGCAGGGGATCAACCTGGTCACCGGCGATTATTCGCGCGGCGCCGCCGGATTCTGGGTGGAAGGCGGCGAAATCCTGTACCCGGTCGAGGAAATCACCATTGCCGGAAATTTGCGCGAAATGTTCCGGAATATCGCCGCCGTTGGCAACGACGTCGACTTGCGCGGCAATACACGCACCGGTTCGATCCTGATTGAAGGGATGACGGTGGCGGGAAATTAGGCTAGCTGCGGCGGTCGAGACTCTGCAGTAGGTCAGGACAATTCGCGATGGCGAACGAGAATATCGTAAGTCTTGCCTTTGAAGTAGTCAGCCAAGGCCTCCACGAGATAGACCGAGCGGTGTTGTCCGCCGGTACAGCCCACCGCGATAGTCAGATAACTGCGGTTTTCGGCGTCGAAGTGGGGGATCCAGCGCTGCAGGAAACTCACCACGTCTTCCAGGTAGCCGCGCACATCGGGGCTGTCGTCCAGAAAGGTCACGACCCCCGCATCCCTGCCGGTCAGCCTGCGTAACGAAGGTTCCCAGTGTGGATTGGGCAGGCAACGCGCATCGAACACGAAGTCGGTATCGAGCGGAACGCCGTTCTTATAGCCGAATGATTGGAAGAACAGCGACATACTGCGATTCGGTCTGACGCCGACCCGTTCGCGAACGAGCTTCCTCAGCTGATGCACGTTCGTGTGTGTGGTATCGATCAGCAGATCGGCGCATTTGGCGATCGGCTCGAGGAGCTGGCGCTCGAGCTCTATCGCCTCGGCGAGCGGACGCGAGGCGTCGGTGAGCGGGTGTTTCCGGCGCGTCTCGCTAAAACGCTTCAGCAAGGCTTCCGTTTGTGCCTGAAGAAACAGCACTTCGCAGTCGACACCGCGTTTTTTGACCAGATCCAGGGTGTCCGAGAACGGGGTGAGGGCGCTGTTCTGATTTCTCGAATCAATGCTGATGGCGGCTTTCGGATAAGGCTTGTGGCCTTGGATGACCGCCTGTTCGACAAAGGCTTCGAGCAGATTGACCGGTAAGTTGTCGATGCAGTAGAAACCGGCATCTTCCAGGGTTTCCAGCGCGATACTCTTGCCTGAGCCCGATAATCCGCTGACGATGACGAGTTTCATGGTTTATGGATGAGCGTTGATCGATTCTCACCAGGTCATTATCCGCAACTTGGCCGTCGGATGTTTCCCTTCACCGTGGACAAACCAAGTGCTGTGCGCGCTAGCGATGGGCGGAAAGCTTTTCCTTGTGTTTCAGTATTTGTCTGTCGAGCTTGTCGAGAAGCCCATCGATAGCGGCGTACAGGTCTCCCTGCTGATCTTCGGCAAACAGCTTGGCGCCATTGACTTGAAACGTGGCCTCCGCTTTGTGTACCAACTTTTCCACTGACAGAATGACGTGCACGTCGATCACGTGGTCGAAGTGACGTTCGAGCTTTTGGGTTTTGTCGGCGACATATGATTTCAACGCCTCGGTGATGTCGATGTGACGTCCGGTAACACTGAGCTGCATCGGTAAGCTCCTCGCGGGTTCTGCAACGTTGGAGGGGGCCATCAAAAAAGGTTTTTCCGCTCATTTGAGGGAGGGATGTTCATGAATTCACGGTATTTGGCGATGGTTCGCCGGGCGACGTTGATGCCTTTGTCTTTTAACATGGCGGCAATGATGTGATCGCTCAAGGGTTTTTTGCAATTTTCCTTGTCGACGATTTCTTTGATGAACGCTTTGATGGCCGTCGCCGAGCACTCGCCGCCGCTGTTGGTCGATACGTGGCTGGAAAAGAAGAATTTGAACTCGTAGATGCCGCTGGAGGTGTGCATGTATTTCTGGGTGGTGACCCTGGATATGGTCGATTCGTGCATGCCGACTTCCTCGGCCACATCACGCAGAACCAGCGGTTTCATAGCGGTCTCGCCGTAGTCGAGAAACTCCTTCTGATGTTCGACGATCGACCGTGCCACTTTCAGCAACGTCTCGTTGCGGCTGTGCAGGCTCTTGATGAACCAGCGTGCTTCCTGCAAATGATTCTTCATGCATTGATTGTCGGCGCTGCTATCGGCGCGCCTGATCATGTTGGAATAAAAAGGATTGACTCTGAGCTTTGGCGCGATATCGGGGTTGAGAGAGACCTGCCATTTACCGCCTTGTTTGGTGACGAAGACATCCGGCACCACATACTGGGAACCTGCGTTCTCGATATGGCGGCCGGGACGTGGCTCGAGCGATCGGATCAAGCTGACGACCTGGTTCAAGTCTTCATCCGATAGTTCCAGCAGCCGTTTGAGGCGGGCGAAATCCCGCTTCGCGAGATAGTCGAGATGGTCGGTCACTAGCTCGAGCGCAGTCTGCTTCCACGCGACCGTATTGGGTAACTGAATGAGCTGTAACCGCAGGCATTCGGACAGATTACCAGCGGCGATGCCGGGTGGATCGAAATTCTGCACCCGGTGCAGCACCGCCTTGACCTCATCTAGCTCAAGACCCGGCAGCTGATCCTGTAAACCTTGATAAATGTCTTCGATCGGTGTGCCCAGATAGCCGTCATCGTTGATCGAATCGATGATCGCAGTCGCGATCGCATGATCCTGCTCGCTCATCGGCGTGAGCTCCATCTGCCAGATCAAATAATCCTGCAGCGTTTGGGATGCGCTGCGCTGGACGATGAAGTCCTCGTTATCCGATTCGCCCTGGGAACAGGTGTAGGACTGCAGGCTGTCATAGATATCATCCCAACTGCTGTCTACCGGCAGTTCTTCAGGGATATGCTCCTTTGAATCGAAATCGGACAACTCCTTTGGCTGCGTTTCCTCGGCCGGCGCTTCAAGCTTGTCCTCGGTCTGGGCGTCGTCTTCTGCGACCTCGAGCATCATATTCGAATCGAGCACCTCCTGAATCTCCTGTTGCAGGTCCACGGTGGACAACTGCAGCAAGCGTATGGCCTGCTGCAGTTGCGGCGTCATGGTCAGTTGCTGGCCTAGCCTGAGTTGTAGGGTCTGTTTCATGGGTCTTTAAGCCACAGCGGTCTGCTGATTCATGGAGCGTTATCAAAACGCTGCCGCCATTTTAGCCTAAGTAGAGGTGGAACAGATAATGCTTTGAACGCTTTAAAGGTAAAAATTTTCCCCCAGATACACTTGCCGGACTTCTTTATTTTGCAGGATGGTCTCGGTATTGCCGGCGGCGATCACTCGACCCGCGTGGATGATGTAGGCCCGATCGCAGATACCCAGCGTTTCACGAACGTTGTGGTCGGTGATCAGAATGCCGATCCCGCGCTTGCGCAGATGCTCGATGACTTTTTGAATATCGAGGAGGGAAATGGGATCGACGCCGGCAAAAGGTTCGTCCAGCAGGATAAAGCGCGGTTCGGTGGCCAGCGCGCGAGCGATTTCGACGCGTCGTCGCTCACCTCCGGAAAGTCCCATGGCGGGCTGGTTACGAAGCCGAGAAATGCTAAATTCCTCCAGCAACTCTTCGATTAACAACTCTTGCTGGCCCGGCGTCAGGTCATTGCGCAGCTCCAATACGGCGCGCAGATTGTCGCCCACGTCGAGCTTGCGGAAAATGGACGGCTCCTGAGGAAGATAACCGACGCCCTGCCGGGCTCTGGCGTGCATGGGCATGTGAGTAATGTCGTGATCGTCGAGCAGGATGATCCCGTGGTCGGGCTTGATCAGTCCCACGATCATGTAGAAACTGGTCGTTTTGCCGGCCCCGTTGGGGCCTAGAAGACCGACGATTTCACCACTGTTGACCGTAAACGATACACCGTCGACGACGTTGCGCCGGCTGTAGCGTTTGATCAGGTTTTCGGCTGCCAGCGTGCTCATCCGCTTGCTCAGCTTTTCGGTTGAATTTTTACGCGCACGCGTTTATCGCCCGATTTAGGCTGCCCCGCCCGGACGAAATTGGTTTCAATGTCATATTCGATGTAGTCGCTAGCATAGGTATTCTGCTCCTGGTAAACCACCGCCTGGTCGAACAGGAGCAGCAACGATTTGTCGGCGTAGTATTCCGCGCGCATCGCGACGCCGTGAATATCCTGTTTGCCTTCCGCCGGCGTTTGCTTGAACCGTACCGGATTGCCGACGGCGATGATGTGGTCGGTTTTGTTGTTCTTCTGGTAGACGGTCATCTGGTCGGAATTGATGACGATACTGCCCTGAGTGACCTGGACGTCACCGGTGTAGACGCTCTCGCCTTTTTTTTCATCATACGTGCCGCTGTTGGCTTCGATATAGATCGGCTCCTGGGGATCGCTCTCCAGAGCCCTTAAGAGCCCACCACACAGCATTAAAGCGGTCAACAAAATCAATGACCTAGCGCGTCGCATGCTTTCCTCGTACATCGGCGAGTAGGGTTATGTTCAGATTGTCGCCGAAATGCGCCTGCATCCCCGTGCCGGTCACGTGATCGGGGGGGCTGAGTACGTCGACATGCTCAGCGGTTTCGGCGTATTGCTTGTCAGGCTCGACCTTGAGATTTTTCGTTATGGCCTCGACCGGGCGCGTGTCCTCCGCGCCGGCGCGGGTGATCAGCACGTTGCCTCCCAGGAAGAGCGTTTCGCCACCGGATGAGATCGTGCCCGTATCGGCGCGGATCACCCATGGAGGCGTCGTCTTGGAGTACAAAGTGAGCACCGGTCGGGTGAGTTCGGTGCGGTCCTCTTCGAGGTAATGCGTCATGGTTTCCGCGATCAAGCGTTGTTTCGGTGTGCCATCCGGATTCATCACTACCCTGACGACGTTGTTGGAATAGTAATCGATATTCGACCCGGTCGGGATTGGCACGGCTTCCTGCTGAGGTGTAATCAATTCGGCCAGCCACCAACTGGCCAGAGCGAGCACGGTCAAAAACAGATAGGCCCAGACTGTTTTCGGCATTGCTCGGGAGGACTAGAAATACGCTGCGATCAACGAATCGAGTGAGCCTTGCGCCTCCATGATGAGATCACAGACTTCACGGGCGGCGCCGGTGCCGCCCGCATGCGCGGTGCACCAATGAGCCCGTTCGCGGACGCTGAAGTGGGCATCGCTGACCGCGATCGCCAGCCCGACGCGCTGCATGATGGGAAGATCCGGAAGATCGTCGCCGACGTAAGCGATCTGCTCGGGCGCGAGCTGCAATCGCTCGCAAAGTGCAGCAAATGCCGCCAACTTGTCTTGCTGCCCCTGAAATAGATGCTGAATACCCAGATTAGCCATGCGCGCTGCCACGGCCGGGGATGCCCGCCCGGAAATCACGGCGACCTCGATACCGGTTTGACGCAGCATTTTGAGACCGTGGCCGTCGCGGCAGTGAAAGCTCTTGTATTCACGGCCTTGGTCATCGAAAACCAATTTGCCGTCGGTGAGGACGCCGTCGACGTCGAAAATGACCAGCCGGATTTTGGCCGCTCGCGCTGCAACGTCTTGCATCATGAAACGCTTCAGATGATGCCGGCGCGCAGCAGGTCGTGCATGTTGAGCGCGCCGATCAGGCGGTTGCCCGCGTCAACTACCAGGAGGGCGTTGATTTTTTTTGTCTGCATGATGTGCACGGCTTCGGCCGCGAGCAATTCGGCAGTGACTTTGGTGCAGTTCCGCGTCATCAGGCCGTTGATCGGGGCCGTGTGGATATCGCGCGTTGTTTCAAGCGCGCGGCGCAGATCGCCATCGGTAAAAATCCCCTGCACCTGTTGCTCCGCGTCAACCACCGCGGTCATGCCGAGTTTCTTCGCCGTCATCTCAACCACCGCGTCACGCAAGAATGCTGTCTCCGCTACCGTCGGCATGGCCTCGCCCACGTGCATGATATCCCGGATTCGTAACAGCAAACGCCTGCCGAGGCTGCCGCCGGGGTGGGAAAGGGCGAAATCGTCCTGGGTGAAGCCACGCGCCGCCAGCAGGGCAACCGCCAGCGCATCGCCCATTGCCAGCGCCGCGGTCGTGCTCGACGTGGGCGCGAGGCCGAGCGGGCAGGCTTCGGCCTTCACTTTCACGTTGATATGTACGGTCGCTTGGCGCGCCAGGGTGGAGCGTGGATTGCCCGTCATGGCGATGAGTGGCACGCCGAGCCGCTTGATGAGCGGCAGGATGGTGAGGATTTCATCGGTTTCGCCCGAATTCGACAGGGCCAGCACCACGTCACTCGCGGTGACCATGCCGCCATCGCCGTGACTGGCCTCGCCGGGATGGAGGAAAAATGCCGGGCTTCCCGTGCTGGCGAGGGTCGCTGCGATCTTGCCGCCGATGTGGCCGGACTTGCCCATGCCGGTCACGACCACGCGGCCGCTGCAGGCTAGGATTTGCCGGCAGGCAGCGACAAACTGCTGATCGATGCTATCTGCGAGTGCGGCGATTGCCGCGGCTTCGCTCCGAATGACGCTCAGGCCGAGCTCGCGCAGATGGGATTCCTTGACGCCGGCTTGAGGTTGCGGCGGACGGTAGAGCGCTTCAGGCGGAAAGGTCACGGATTTGGAT
>CADDZF010000115.1 GCA_902812445.1 Methylococcaceae bacterium
GCGGGTAGCAGGCGCTCGAACGGGTTGGAGGTGAACAGTATGAACGCCAGGCTGCCCGCGCTGATCAGCCCCATCACGCCCAACACGCGCGCCAGGAATTCATCGGTCAGGCTACGGCTGAAGATCGTCACCGCCAACGTCCATAGCCCCAGGATCAAGGACCACAGCAGCATGGAGCCTTCGTGGGCACCCCACGCGGCGGCAATGCGATAGTACAGCGGCAGGCCGGAGTTGGAGTTGCGCGCGATGTAGGCGACCGAAAAATCATTGTTGATGAAGCCCGCGATCAGGCAGCCGAAGGCGACCGCCACAAACAGAAACTGCGCCCGGGCGGCAGGTCTTGCGACCGCCATCCACACGGGTACGCCCTGGTGTGCGCCGAGCAGCGGAAAAGCGGCCTGCAGCAGGGCCATCATCAAGGCCATGATGAGGGTGATCTGACCGAGTTCGGCCATCATTTGCGGTAGTCCCCGTAGTTGGTCGGCAATGTCTGGCCGGATTTTTTTAGCGCATCGGCCACTTCCGGCGGCATATAGTTCTCATCGTGCTTGGCCAGAACTTCGGTGGCCTCGAAAATGCCGCCCCCGTCGATCTGGCCGATGGAGATGATGCCTTGCCCTTCGCGAAAAAGATCGGGCAGCAGCCCGGTGTACACGACAGGCACGCTGGCCGCCCCGTCAGTCACGGTGAAGCGGACGGTCAGGCTGTCGCTCTGGCGCTGTACGCTGCCCTGTACGACCAGGCCACCGACGCGGAAAGGATAACCTCGCGGCGCTTCGCCCGCTGCGACCTGGGAAGGCGTATAGAAATACAGCAGATTCTTCTGGAACGCCGTCAGTGCCAGAAAAGCCGCGAGGCTGACGCCGGCCAGCACCAATCCGACCCAGAGCATGCGGCGTCGACGCGGTGTCATGGGCGCTTGTTCGATTGTTTGACGCTGCGGGCAAGCCTCTCCAGCAGCGCCGATTTTCGGCGCAGCGGGACGACGATATTGAGCGCCAGAACGATAACGGCCAGCGCATAGGCGGTCCAGACGTAGAAGGCGTAGCCGCCCATGTGGAAAAATTCTGCGAGATTCATGGCAAGTCGACCGGACTACTGTGCTGTTGATGCATGACATCGGCGCGCTCGAGCGAACCGTCGGGAAACAACTCCTGCACCCATCCACTGCGGCGCTCCCGCTCCAGCACCTCGACCCGCGCCCGCATCAGCACGACAGTAAAATAATACAGCTGGAACGCCAGCGCCATGATCAGCAAGGGCAGCAACATACTCAAATGGATGGAGGGCTTGTCCAGCCTGGTCACCGTCGGACCCTGGTGCAGTGTGTTCCACCACTCCACCGAATAATGAATGATGGGAATGTTCACGACCCCGACCAGTATCAAAACGCCACCCGCCCGCGCCGCCGTGCGCTTGTCCTCGATCGCCGAGACCAGAGCGATATAACCTAGATAGAGAAACAGCAGGATTAGTTCCGAAGTGAGGCGGGCGTCCCACACCCACCAGGCGCCCCACATCGGTTTACCCCACAGGGAACCCGTCGCTAGCGCGAGAAAGGTGAACCAGGCGCCGAGGGCAGCGGAGCTGGACGCCATGACATCGGCCAGCTTGATGTTCCAGATCAGGCCGATGGCGGAGAGCGCGGCCATGAACACGTAGATGAACAAGGACATCCAGGCGCTCGGCACGTGCACGAACATGATGCGATAGCTTTCACCTTGCTGGTAATCGGGCGGCGCGACGATGAGGCCGAGATAAAGTCCCGCCAGGAACAGGATCAAGGTCAGCCCGCCCAGCCACGGAATCAGCTTGCCGGCGATTCGGTAAAAATGCTTCGGGGACGCGAGCTTATGGAAAAATAGCCACATAGTCGGAGGGTCAGCCCATGCTGATTCGAAGCGCGGCGGCAATTGCCACTGGGGCCAGCGTCAACGCTAGAGCCAAAAGTGCCGCCAGGAAATAAAGCTGTCCCGCGATGGGCATGCCGGCGCTCGCCGCGGTCACGGCGTTGGTGGCGAAAATCAGGACCGGAACGTAGAGCGGCAGGACCAGCAAGGTCAGTAGTATACCGCCGCGGCGCAGACCGACGGTGAGCGCGACGCCGATGGCGCCGATCAGGCTAAGGAGCGGCGTCCCCAAGCTCAAGGTCAAAACCAGCGCGCGGATCGCCCGTTCCGGCATCGCCAGCGACAGTGCCAGCACGGGAGCCAGGAGCAGCATCGGCAATCCGCTTACTAACCAGTGCGCCAACACCTTGGCCAGCACCAGCACCGCGAGCGGATGGGGGCTCAGCAGCATCTGCTCCAGCGCGCCATCCTCGAAATCGGAGCGGAACAGATTTTCCAGCGAAAATAGCGCCGCCAGCAAGGCCGCGATCCAGATCACGCCGGGAGCAATCTTTCTGAGTAATTCCATCTCCGGACTGACGCCCAAAGGATAAAGCGTAACGATCATCAGAAAAAACAGCAAGGGATTGGCCAACTCTCCGCGATGCCGGTACGCCAGCAGTAAATCGCGCCTCAACAGAGCGTTGAAAGCTCGCAAGCTAGTGTCCACGGTTAGGCCAGACTAATCCGGTGAACATCGCCTGTTATCGCCACCGCCTGATGCGAGGTCATGACCGCTAGGCCGCCTCGCATGAGGTGTTGCTCGAGCAGACCTTGCATCAGAGCGACGCCTCCGCGGTCCAGCGCCGTGTAAGGCTCGTCCAGTATCCACAGGGACGCCGGCCGCAGCAGCAGGCGGGCGAGCGCGATCCGCTGCCTCTGGCCGGCAGACAGCGTGCGGGCGGGAGCGCTTTCATAACCGGCCAGCCCAACTTTCTCAAGTGCCTGTGGCAATGCCCTGCCCGGCGGACAACGAGCGCTCAGCGCCAGCGCGGCTTTAAGGTTCTCGACGGCGGAAAGCTCGGCTTTGACGCCCGCATGGTGGGCTAGATAAGCCATTTCCGAAAGATAAACGCTGCGATGATCCAGGATATTGCGGCCGTCCCAGTAAACAGCCCCGGCGCTCGGTCGGCTCAATCCGGCGAGAATGCGCAGCAGACTGGTCTTGCCGCAGCCATTGGCGCCCTCGACCTGTAGCAACTGACCTGCTATCAGCCGGAAATCGAGGCCGGAAAAGAGCAGCCGGTCACCGCGGATGCACTCGATCTGCTCGACGCTGAGCTCTGCAAGGCGCAGAGCTACGCGCTGAATCGGCCTTCGCCTTACGTCCGGAGCGTTCACGACTCGTTGTGGCTTCGCCCCTGGGCGAGCGGCGCCTGCGCGATGAAGACCTCGAAGAGAGAGCGGGCCCGCGCGAGCTTTTTTCTCAATCTTCGGCTCGCATTGAGTTCGCGGAGGTAATTTTCGCGCTGGCTCTCGCGCAGCGCCGACGGCCGGGGAACCTGCATTTCGCGGATCGAGCCGTCCGGGTTTTTCCAGTTCGCCTCGATCATCTCGACGATCCTGTGTTCGAACTGTTCGGGCAGGCGAAGGGACGAGCCGAAGCGCCGGTTGAAGTTGTCGATTACCCGCCCGAAATCAGACGTGGTCAACGCAAAAGGAGCGGTGAACAGGCGTTTCGCGTAAGGCGCCATCACGCGATGAAAATCGATGTAGTAGTCGAGGCAGAAAACCAAATCCTTTCCGATAAATTGCGACCAAGAAATACAAGCATCGGCAGGGTCCCTGATCACGAAAATGCCCGGCTTTTCGTTCTTCAGCATGAAGATGATGGGCGCCGGACAGTGAAGGTGGTGGGGCAGGCTCTGCTGGTTCAAGCACAATTGAAGCATCTTTGCGGTATACGTGTTACTGGAGCGGGGGAAGCCTCCAACCCAGAAATCATACGCGGTCGAGGCGCAGTCTGAGTAGTGTTTGCGAAAAACCCTGCCGATCTGTCGGTACAGCGAGGGATGCGCCCAAACAACGTTTCGGCCTGCTCGCCGCACGAGATCTAGCATCGAATTGTTAACCGTGACGCGATAAGGGAAAAGGTGTGAAGCGTCTTCAGCGAAATTGTAATCTTGTCGGTTGACGGAGCGAAGTCTAGCATCCGGCTCAGCCCGGAGAAAACTATAAACGGCTAGGGCCGCCATCGGTAGACCGACAGGTAACCAGCCCACGTGGACCGGTAGACCAAGCTCATCGGCTTGAGCGGTTCGGCTAGGGAACCCGTGAACGGGAGCAAGCGCGCCAGCAAGGTTTTTTCGCCTTCGCGCGTGGTGATACGCCACGCTCGGATGCCCGCTCCCGGCAGTTGCTGCACCAGATAACTGCCGCCGCCTTTTTCATTCGCCCAGCGTTTGACCTGAGCGATCGAGCCATGAATAGGCTTCCCCGAAGGAAACGTCCTCGTCTCGAAGGGCAGGCGCGTTCCGCTCAGACGCTCCATTTCGGCGAGTCGTGCCAGATCATCGAGACTGACCAGCACATAAACGGCTCTATCCCTGGACAAGCGCTCGCTCATTTCCTCGAGCGCCCGGTCGGCGTCCATGCTCAGCCAGCGTGCCCACAGTCTCAGCGGTTGTTCATCGGCGGCAAATCCTCCCCCCACCTCGCCCCATAGCGCGCGCTGGTCCGCTTCTGCATAAGCGTCGGCCACCGGCGCCCAAGCCCAAGGTTCCCGACCGGTGAAGAAATGAATCCGCTGCCCATTGTCCCACCAGGCGAGGAACAAGGCATCCTCATCGGCATGCCTTCGGATGGCTTCCATGGTCGCTTGCCACAGATCGTGGCGCAAGCGGGCGAGCGCCGAGCGATCGTTCGCCGATGGCGGGTCGGCATCCGCCAGATAGAGCGTCGCGCGGTGCGGCACATTCCGCTCGTCGCGATAATCCGCCGCGTGAAGGATGAAAGCGCCGCTGTCCTCATGCCCGATCGCATAGCGACTGATTGCCTCTGCAAGATAGTGGCTGGTCAGCCGCGGAAATCCTGGCGCTCCGGCCCGGATTTGTGATTGTTTTTCATAAACCAGCCGGTGGTTGCCAGCGAACAGGTCGACTACGCCGGATAGCATCAGCAGGCTGCCTGCCATCAGCAGCGCGCCGCCTATGGCGAGCAGCGCCCACTGCTTGAAGTCGCCTCGCCGCGCTCGCATCAGCAACCTCATGCCTCAGCGCTTGTGCCGGCGGATCAGGATAATCCCCGCGCCGATGAGCGCCGAGCCCAGCGCATAACGGGCATCGATCCTTGCTATCCAACCGCTAGACGCCACCTTATCGGAAGCCGCACCCAAGCTCAGCTTGGCCGACGCCTTTTCGCGCAGCTTGGTGTTTTCGTCCATAATGACCGTGTAGTCCCGCAGCAGCTCGGACCAGCCTTCCGTATAAGTGAATCCGCCCGGATTAGCGTGGAACAAGCCTTTGTATAATTTGATCAGGTCGTGTTCCCACATATCGGCGTGCACGCGTTCCACGTGGGAAGGATTGTTGCCTTTCGCCCAGAATAACTGGAAGAAAGCGCCGGGGGCGTCGGCTTCCGGCTTCGGCGGCACCGGACGGTTGGTTTTCTGGCCGGTCAAAAAGCCCTCCTTGTACAAAGCCTCCACGACTTTTTTCGCTTCCTGTTCGACCTCGATGCCCTGGAGGGTACCTTTGTCCGCCGCATCCAGATACGCCCTGGCAAAGCTCTGTGAATGGCAGTTGGCGCAGGTCCTCTGCCACGCTTGCTGACGGCTCGTGAACCAGGGATGGTTGAGATTGTTGGCAATGGCCGGCGTTGGGTTGAACGCCCAGCGAACCTTGCGAACGAGATTGTGGGAAAACTCACCTTCGTTCTCGAAGTGGCAGAACTGACAGGTGGGCGCGGTATAGCCGCCCTTACTCAGTGCATCCTTCAGCGGAACCTCGAAATTCCATTTCTGCTTGCCTTGAGTCAGATAGACCGTGCCGTGTTTGGACAGGAGGTAGTTCTCATACTCGTTGTGGTCGACGCCATAGTGGCAGGTGCCGCAAGCTTCGGGCTGACGGGCTTCGGCGGCCGAGAAGGTGTGACGGGTATGGCAGCCGTCGCACTTGTTCTGCTGATAGTGACACATATCGCAGCCTTGGGCGATCTCGCGTTCCGGCATGGCCGCCCACACGGCGTTTTCTACATTGGCCTTCCAGTCCATGGCATGGGATGGGTGGCCCTTGGGCCACTGCTGCTGCGGCCACTCCTGCTGCTTTTCCGCTTCCGCTTCGGCGAACTCACTCACATGGCAGGTACCGCATTTGGCGCGGTCGGGCATGACGAGATCCTTGTCGTGCTGAATGGCTTTCGCGCCTACATTGCCGTGACAGTCGATGCAGCCAACTTCTTTCAGTTTCTCGCCCTGCGTCAGCAGGCCCTGTTTTTCCAACTGCCTTTCGACCTCCGCCAGCTTTTCCTTTTTGTAATAGCGGCCGTCCTGCTGATTGGATAGATTGCGAATTTTCTCCAGATTGGCATGCGCGCTGTTCTGCCAGGCGTGATAAGCACCCGGCGTCACGCTCTGGTGGCAGCTGATACACAACTCGCGCGTGACTTCGCCCGTCACTGTCGCCGGCGGCTTATAAAAATCTTTTGGATTCCAGTAGCGCTGGATCGGGATCGGCTCCCAAAACTCGGCGTGCTTGCCTTTGCCGGGGTGATCTCGGTAATACTGTTCTTTGAGCGGCGGGTAGTTCAACTCTGCTGGATTCGGCTGTGAGGCATTGGCGAGAAATGGAGCAAGCGGGATCAAACCGAGGATCAGGAGAAAAAATTTACGAGTGCTCATACCTTCCCTCATCGATAGGTTCTACAAAAATCCCTCGTTATGTTTCTGCCATATTAGTATCGAATCAAAACGAATAAGCCGTCAATCCTTTTTCTGTCCGGGAGAAGAGGGTTTTCGGCACGATGGTTTGATCAGGATCAATGGCCTACCTTCGTTCACGCCATTGCCAGCCGCCATGGCAGCCTCTTACGGCAATATGCCGGGTTGCCTGCGATCAGGCCAGTGATTGATCCTTGCAAGAGAATGGGCCAGGCTCGGCCTTCCATCCGGCCGGGCGGTCAGTGCCGCGGTATCGCTACGATCCTGATCAAGAACAGGCGGTTCGGGCAGCTTTCCATGCCAGCGGCTTCCTTGACTGCATTGCGGAGCCGCCACGGATTCTTTAGCGAACGTCTCGCCTCTTTCGCACTTGGCCTGCGGCAAGCGGGAGGATTGTCCGAAAAGAAAACGCACTATTTACTGGAAATTCCTAGCGTTTCTCTATGGATAACGCTTCGGCGCCGGATTTTCCACCTTTATCTCTTTGATATTACAGAGGTATTAAAATTTTCGGCATATTTCTGAAAGTTCCCGAAAAAAAGATAGACTTTATTTTTTTTTTGTTTAGACTTCCGCACAGCTTTAAGGAAAGAGCTCGATGATAGAGTCGTCAACGAGGAGGAGAAAGCCCTTGTGGGCACTAAGAAAAATAATAAAACACCCTGTTATGCGTTGCTTGTTTCCGAGCGACTAATAACTTTCTACAATAAAAACAAAAAGTGCCCGCGTTCAGCGGGCTTTTTTTATGCCTATTTTCGTCGGCAACGGTCATGCCAGGGATCGCCTTCCCGCCGCCACAAGCTTCCTCAGCACCCTTTGATAGCCTCACCCGGCTGCTGCGTGCAATCGTTTAGCAACCCGGTGCCAACCCTCCCAGATATCGCCAATACTGCATAAATAATCTGCGCAGTTTGCTACAGCGGCTCTCCCAAGCAGCGTCTACCGTAGCGTCATGGCCGAGAAGCGCGGTCGCAACGGCTTCTGGCTCACACGAGTTTCGCAACAGCTCGGTGTTGAAAACGCTGATTTAACTGCATGAGGAAGGCGCGATGAAAAGCGAAAGTAGTCTCCCCGCTAGACACGGGCAATTCAAAACAAGGGCTGCACGATCCTTCACGCCGATTCTTCTCGTCACCCTGCTGCTCGCCATTGCGACTTCGCCCCGTGCGGAGGATAGGCTGGCCGAAGGACGCGGCGAGCGCCTGAGCCATCAGGATAAAGCCGGCATGATCAGTACTTTCAACATCAATGGGCCGATCGATACCGATAACCCATTTTTTCAAGATTTAGGCAGCAATGGCCGCAGCTGTGCCACCTGCCATCAACCCGAAGACGCCTGGAGCATCACGCCGAGGCATATCCGGGCGCGTTTTAACGCGGGCGGCGCTCGGGATCCTTTGTTTCGCCCCAACGATGGCGCCGTCTGCCCGGATGCCGATGTCTCCAGCCCTCGTGCGCAGCGCTCGGCGTATGCCCTGTTACTCGCCAAGGGCCTGCTACGGGTCGGCCTGCCAGTGCCGGACGATGCTGAGTTTAGTGTCCTTGCGATCGATGATCCTTATCACTGCTCGACACCCCTCGAACTCTCCCTCTACCGCCGCCCCTTGCCCTCCGCCAACTTGCCTTTCCTTAGCGCCGTCATGTGGGATGGGCGCGAGAACGCGCCAGGTCGATCCATTCTGGCCGCTCTGAAAATCCAAGCCAAAAATGCTACGCTGGGTCACGCGCAGGCTCAAAGCGCGCCCACCGAGGAGCAACTGGACCAAATCGTGGCCTTCGAGACACGACTCTTCACGGCGCAATCCAGGGACAGGAATGCCGGTCCGTTACGGGCAAGAGGCGGCAAGGGCGGCCCGGTGGCGCTCTCCACGCAAACGTTCTTCATCGGCATTAACGATCCTTTGGGCGGCAACCCGACCGGCGCACCGTTCGATCCACGAGCATTCACTCTGTTTGCCCGCTGGGGCAACGTTCAAGGAGGGGACCGCCAATCCCGGGCGCGCCGGGCAATCGCTCGGGGAGAAGCCATCTTCAATACAAGACCGATTCAGATCAGCGGCGTCGCGGGATTGAATGACAATCTCGGCATAGCGGTAATTCCGGGTACCTGTACGACCTGCCACGACAGCCCGAATGTCGGCAATCATTCCGTCGTCGCGCCGTTGAACATCGGCGTCAGCGACGCCTCGCGGCGCACACCCGATCTGCCGCTCTTTACATTACGCTGCAAGACAACGGGTGCAGTCATCGAAACGAGCGATCCCGGCAGGGCGATGATCAGCGGCAGATGCGCCGACATCGGCAAGGTGAAAGGACCCATTTTGCGCGGACTGGCTGCCCGACCGCCCTACTTTCACAACGGCTCTGCCGCATCGCTGCGCGACGTCGTCGAGTTTTACGACGAGCGCTTTAAACTGGTGTTGAGCGAGCGCGAGAAGAGCGATCTGGTCGCCTTCTTGAGAGCTCTCTAGAGCCCGTTGTGAACTTTTTCTGAGGCAGAGGTCGGGAGTAGCTATGACCACACTTACTCACCGAAGCCCGTATCCCAGCGACGTGTCCGATGAAGAATGGGCGTTTGTCGCTCCTTACCTCAGCTTGATTCG
>CADDZF010000116.1 GCA_902812445.1 Methylococcaceae bacterium
CGAGCACGGATAGCCCTATTCGCGTCCACACGCCGGGCCGAGCGGATTCGCGCCGCGCGTCCTGGTGTTCCGGCACCGAGAAAGCCAGTTCGAGAAGCGCTCGTACGCTGTCCGGCAGATCGTGCTGATCCACCGTTATCCCATGCCGGTCGCAGTGGTTAATCAGCTTGACCAGAAAAGCCAGCAGCAGGCTGTCCCACTGCTCGAGATCGCGCGTATCGAAACCAACTTCTCGAACGTCGGCGGTCACACGCTTGAGGATTTCGTCGGCGGACGGCGCAGTATGGTCGATGGTCCACGATCCGCTGAGCCGGATTTGCAAACTATCCGCACCGGAACGTTCGACATCGAGCCCGCACGGCTTTCGCTTGGCGTTCACCGGCTGGCAACGATCGGAAAGGCACGCATCACCATACCGTCGATGGAAAAAATGTAAGGGTGTGAACAACGTTCATGTTGTATGTATAGACATACTATATGAAACTTGTAAGCTTCCCTCAACATTCAGGCCCAGGAGAGATGACGTGCGGGCGATGGTACTTCGCCGGCCGGGTGAAGCGCTTCAACTTAATCACCTTAGCGTGCCGAAACTGCAGCCGGAGCAGCTCCTGCTCAAGGTGAGCGCTTGCGGCGTGTGCCGCACCGACCTCCACGTGGTGGACGGCGAACTGGCAAATCCTAAGCTGCCCTTGATACCGGGCCACGAGATTGTCGGCACGGTGGAGGCGGCGGGCGCGAGAGTCACGCGTTTCAAGCTAGGCGATCGGGTTGGCGTACCTTGGCTGGGACACACGTGCGGGCACTGCTACTACTGCCGAAGCAGGCGCGAGAACCTCTGCGATTATCCGGCATTCACCGGTTACACGCTGGATGGTGGCTATGCCGAATATGCCGTCGCGGACCCGCATTATTGCTTCTTCTTGCCTGAGCACTATTCCAACCTTCACGTCGCACCCTTGCTCTGTGCCGGCTTGATCGGTTACCGCGCTCTGGTGATGGCGGGCGATGCCGAAACGCTGGGTCTTTATGGCTTTGGCGCGGCGGCTCACATCATCGCTCAAGTGGCGGTCTCTCAAGGCCGTCGGGTTTTCGCTTTTACCCGTCCGGGCGATGTCGAAGCGCAGGGTCTTGCTCGGCAGCTAGGGGCGGTGTGGGCGGGCGATTCAACCGACGCTGCGCCTGAAGCGCTCGCGGCTGCGATCATTTTCGCACCGGTGGGCAGCCTCGTTCCTGTCGCTCTGCGCACTGTTCGGAAAGGTGGCGTCGTGATCTGCGCTGGCATTCACATGAGCGATATTCCAGGTTTTCCGTATGCGATTCTATGGGGCGAGCGCAAAATCCACTCGGTGGCCAATTTGACGCGCCGGGACGGCGAAGCATTCCTTTGCATCGCCGATAAAATCCCTATCCAAACGAAAGTGCGCGCCTACCCCTTGACCGAGGCAAATCAGGCCTTGAGTGATTTGCGCGATGGCACGCTGCAGGGCGCTGCGGTGCTGGAATGCGGCCGCGAGTGCGACAATGAGATAAAAAAAGCCCCGGATGGGCCGGGGCTGAGGGAAGGTTAAGGAGGAGTTCACCATGAAATCTGCGATAACATCTTGCATTAAATAGGCCAACAATACGTTATTAAAGGCCAGGCTTTCCGAATTGAAGTGTTACCAGCTCGCCTTCACCGCTTCTGCTGCCGCAACAATGTCCAGTAATGCAGCTAGCTTCTCGGCTATAGGGAAGAAACGGCTGCCAAGGTTTTTTCAAATTCGCAGCTCATGGGGTGACGCCTTTTTGACACTCGCCGAGATCAGCGGGGTGATATTGCCAAGCGATGAGAAAATTTGCACCAAAATTGTGCGTTCTCTCGCTAAATGCGTGCGAACTTGCGCTCGATCTAAGGTGACCCACGTCGAACGATGTTCTGCCAAAACGTCGATCGTCTCGTGAGGCAACGTAGGCCTCTACCGCTTGGCGCTGTCGCGCTCTGGCTTTTGCTGCCTCCTTGTGGTGCCGCCGATATGCTGACAGAGCGCTGGATCGAGGACGCCATTGCCATCGAGCAGGCAGAGGACGTCGTTTGGCTGAACGCCGGGCCAGCTCGCTTTCTGGGACTTTTCACCGATACACCGGCGAGCCATCCTCGTGGCGGGGTCATTATCTTGCACGATGCCGCCGCAAACCCGAACTGGGCCGAGACAGTGCGGCCGTTACGTCTCGGGCTACCCAGACATGGCTGGGTGAGTTTAGCTCTGCAACTGCCGCTGCGCGAAACCGGAGCGACCATCGACGACTATGCGGCCCTGCTGCCGGAGGCAGCACTGCGGATTCAGGCGGGGATTGATTTTTTACGAGCTAAACGGGTCGCGACCATTGTCCTGGTGGGTCACGGCTTCGGCTCGGTCGCGGCGGTGCATTGCTTGGCGATGCAGCCCACCGCCTCGGTTAGCGCGGCGGTGCTCATAAATATCTCGGAACCGACTCGAAAAGACTTCCGCAAGACCATCTTGGAGGAATTTGGCAAACTCACCCTGCCTGTGCTCGACATCGCGGAAGGCTCGGCCGAGCCCTCCGAACAAGGGGCAAGAGCGCGCCGTCTGGCGCAGAAACAAAATCGAGGCTATCGCCAGCTCATCCTCAAAGACACCCATCTCGGCGATCGGGATGTTGAGGACGCACTGGTCAACCGCATTCACGGCTGGTTGACGCGGGCGACATCCGCCACCGAATAGGCTTCATGCAGGCTTTCCGGAGCCGCCGATATTGTTAGCCAGGAGACCTGCGAACGCGCCGAGGAAGCCGTTGATCATAATCCAGAAAGGCAGAGTGGCCAGACTAGGCGATTTGCTGCCAACGACGAGAGCCCATAACAGGGCGGCCAGCGCCGAGATGACAGTGCCTAGCGCGCCCACGTTGAAGCCGTAGAAGAAACCGCGCTGTCCGGCGATGCGTCCGGCGATAAAGCCGGAAATCAGGCATGTGGCGACGCCGAGAAATTGATGAATGCCCCAAAACACCGAGCTATTCTTGGCATCCTCCAGCGAACGCAGCAAAATGGGAACGACGATCAAATGAACGACGTAGAGCGCAAGGAAGACCAGCGTGCCCTGATAGATTGCCTTACGGTTGATCATTTTCGACTCCTCAACCTGCCATAAAACAAAAACCTTTGCATTAGACAACAAAATTCCACGAGTTCGAGGCATGCGCAAGGTTTATCGAACGTCTTGACCGGCTCTATCCCTCATCATCGCCGATTCTGTCTCAGCATCGCCCGATGAGGGAGGATGACTTAGAGCCTCGCCGCGGATGAGCACCGACGGACTCAAAGGATATTCGCGTAGTCCGACTCGAGCTGGTTGAAATTAAGCGAAGCCATAAAACGACTGAAGCTGAACCAGGCGGTCAAGCCCATCAAATCGCTGAACTGGGGTGGCAGGTATTTGGGCGGCATGATGACTCCTTCATCGACAAGGTCGGCGATGACCTTCATGTCGTCGATGACAGTCTTGCCGCAAAACAACAGCGGAAGACGCTGGGGCTTGCCCTGGTTGACGGCCAGGCGAATGAAATTGTAAGACAGCACGAAGCCCTTGATATACGTAAGGTCCTTGGTGAATGGCAGGCCTGTCGGCGTGCTGCCGCGATATACTCGCCAGGTCAGCGTGTAGCTCTCATCGAGGTCTCTACCCTGCTCGCGGAAAAAATTGAACAATTCGATGAAATCCGCGCCCTCTTCGGCGAGCGTGACCGCGCGCACGCGATTGATCAGACGCTGCAAGCGGGTGGGCGTGGAACTCATGGTCAGGATTTCCATGAGGGTGGCCAGCCCTTCCTGCGTGATGGTGGCGGAAGGGGGCCCTTTGCCAAGAAAGGTGCAATAGGGTTGCAGGGTGCCGTTCAGGGTGGTGCCGAGGTGGACCCAGCCTTCGTGCACTTCGAGGACGCGAATGTCCCGCATGTTGAAACGGGCATCGCCGCGCAGCTTGATGTAATCCGTACCGGCGGCAGCATCGGCGGCGATACCGTCGCTGACGATCACGCGCAGCCCCGCATCCGGAAAGGCCGCATTGATGCGCTGGTTGAGAATTTCGACGGCTTCTGCCGCCGTCAGCGTTTTTTGCTCGTCCTGCAGGAAATTAAGCTTCACCAGATTGCTCAGGATCCGCTCCATCATATTGCCGAGGTCGGCCAGAGTCGGATCACCCGCGTGGAATACATCCGTCGCCGAGCCGTAAAGTTCCTGTGATAAATAGGCAAATTCCGGTTTACCGCGCGATTCCAGCATTCTGACGACCATCTGATACTCGCGGCAGATCCTTCGCATGATGCGGCTTAACGGATTGAGCTGACCAAGCTTCCGCGTCAAGTCGCGTTCGATCTCATGAAACTCGCGCTTTTTCTCCACCGGGTCGAAGCCTAGCGGCCGCCTGGCCTCATAATATGCGGCGTCGACTTGAGGCAGTTGCTTGCACCCACTGCTGATGAAATCCTGCTTGATTTGATCGTCCCAACCGATGGCATCCAGAATACGGATGGGCTTCTGCGCGGTGACAATGCGATCGGACAGGGATTTGATCTGTTCTTGGTAAGCGGTTTGGTGTGGCGCCATGCTGAGTTGCGGTCTTGACCGTGCGCGTTAAAGCGATCGACGAGCGGTTCAGCCCGATGATAGCAAAAGCCATCGCTGGGTCCGACAATTGTTTGTATCAACGAGGATCCGCTGGCACATTCGATGAGGGCGGTTCCGAAAAAAGGTCGCCGAGCGGCAATCCTACAGAAGCGTTGCGCACGCCGAGTAGGCGGTATCGATAACCGGACATCCGGCTGCTTCAAGCAATCAATGAGCAGGACCGCTTAAAACAACGACCATCGGCGGTAAGTCATGGCTTTCCGCAAGCGTTTTAGCGCTAGTCTCAGCGCCACGTCTCGCGGCATAAGGTTATCTTTTTGCGATTCTTCGAGTACTTTTTCAGTGTTGCGCCGAATGCGCTCCTTGATGGACGCCATGACCGCGGCTTGACTTGCCCCTGTAGGTTCCATGGCGGCGCAGATCAAGCCGCCGGCATTGGCGATAAAATCCGGAACGCATAATATGCCTCGTTCGTGAAGCCGCTTTTCCGCCCCCGGCGTAATCGGGATATTGGCGCCTTCGATCACCAGTTTGGTCCTCAAGCGGTCGACATTCTCCTCGGTCAGCACATCGGGTTGGGCGGCGGGTATGAAAATATCGGATTCGACATCGATCAGCGCGTTCCCATCCAGTTTGTCGCCGTCCGCGTAGTCGACCACGCTGAGTCCCCGGTCTTTCAGTTCGATCAGCGCCTTGACGCTCAGCCCATGAGAATCATGCACCGCTCCCCGACTATCGGACACGCCCACCAGAACGGCGCCGTTTTCGGTCAAGAAGCGGGCGGTATGGCGCCCCACGGCGCCAAAGCCCTGAATGATCACGCGAGCATCATCGAGTTTGAAATAGCGATAGTGCATCGCAACATCGGTGGCATGATAGAGACCCCAGCCGGTGGCGCCGATTTCATCCACCGGAATGCCGCCTAGTTCCTTGGGTAAACCGACGGCGCGGCCGGTCTCATCCTTCACCCAGGCCATGCACTCCTCATCCGTGCCCATATCCGGAGCAAAAATATATTCGCGCTCATTTCTCAAGGCATAGGCAAATGCGCGTATCAAGCGTTGCTTCTGCGCGCTGGGCATCTTGGGATCGCCATAGATGATCGCCTTGCCGCCGCCGTAAGGCAGTCCTGCGACCGCGCTTTTCACGGTCATCGCGCGCGCCAGTCGGGCGCAATCTTCGGTGGATGCATTCTCGGTCAAACGGATTCCGCCAATGGAAGGTCCCATCGCCACGTTATCGATGACCAGCGTCGCCATCAGACCAATGGAAGGCTCGCAGATGTGGATAATCTTTGCGGGACCGTACTCGTCCGCCAGTTGCAAAACACCGCTCATGCATTGTCGCCTTGCTCCAGGAATTCAAGCCTATGATACCCGCTTTATCGTCCGGTGGCTGTTTCCACCGACCAGAAAACGGCTATTTGCCAGCTGAGACCGCGCCGATTACCCGATAAACCGTGACTTCCTAGGCGCGCCCGGACGACCAGCGGGCAGGACATTTCCTCCCGTTTGACCCGGCGCAGACCGAGTCGATAAAGTGTCTCGAGCCTCGCAAGCGAATCAATTCGGCGGTGCCGAAACCGGCAGAGGCACTGCGTAGAGGACAACCGGCTTAGCGGCATGGCCCGCTATTGCCGTCGCGCAGCAAGCCGCTGGATCGGCGTATTTGCTCCATTCGAAGGGGAACACACGGATTTGAGTTGCGGGCAAAATTCATCTATCCGGTAAAACAGTTCGGGTAAACTAGTCAAGATTTTGGATCAAGCTAGTGGTTTCATCTGCAGACCGGTCGATGTTCCCGATCGGGCGGTGGTTGCGTTTTTTATGGGTTTCATCTTAGTGCGGGGGAGAGTTAAGGATGAGCGATATCAGTCTAATCGCTATCGTGTCCATTTTTACCGCCGGCATCACCGTCGGCATCGGCTCCATCGGACCCGCCCTGGCGGAAGGTCGGGCGATAGCGCAAGCGCTGATGTCCATCGCCCAGCAGCCGGACGAGGCTAACACCATTACGCGCACGCTGTTTGTCGGATTGGCGATGATCGAATCGATGGCGATTTACTGCTTTGTCGTCGCAATGATTTTGATCTTTGCCAATCCGTTCTGGGAACACGTCAGCCGAGCCGGAGGCTAGAGGATGCAGATTGACTGGCTAACGGTCGGCGCGCAGATAGTCAATTTCCTGATTCTGATCTATTTGCTCAAGCGTTTTCTCTACCGGCCGGTACTCGCTGCCATGGACACGCGCGAGCGCGAAATCGCTGGGCGCATCCGCAGTGCCGAAGAGAAAGATCAGGCCGCCGAGGCGCTACGCCAAGCGTACGAGGAACAGGCCAAGGCGCTGGAAGCACAGCGCGAGCAACTGCTCACTGAAGCGCAGCGGCAGGCTGAATCCCACCGGGAAAGCCTGCTCGCCGAACTGCGCGATGAAATGGACCGCAAGCGCTCGGCGTGGCGAGCCGAGCTCGACCGGGAACAGGGGAAATTTCAGCAGGACATCCGCAGCCTGACGGCCGACAAACTCATCGCGGCAGTGCGTAAGGTTCTGGCCGACCTGGCCGATGCCGACCTCGAACGCGCGGTGATCCGCCGCTTTCTCGAGCGCCTCAACGAACTGCCCGAGAACGAGCGGGGGGCGCTGGCCCGTTCCGCACAAGAGGATGACGTCGTCCTGACGACGTCTTTCGGGCTGGACGAGGAGCAGACCCGAATCGTCGAACAATGCTTGCGAGAATTGGGCGTAACCGCTCGCCTGGTATTCCAGAACCGGCCGGAGCTTATCTGTGGCGCGCTGCTGGAGACCGGCAGCCAGCGCTGGATATGGTCTGTAGAGAGCTATCTGGACGAGCTGGCTCAGGCGCTGGGTGATGCGCTGCGCACGGCTCGAAAAGACGAGGACGGCTGAACGTGTTGAAAGGGTGGTTGCGGGATACCGAGCAGGTCATCGACGACGTGCTGCACGTGCATCACCCCTCATTCACGCCCTGCGAGATCGGGCGACTCGCCCACGTGGAGAGCGGAATCGCTCGCGTCATCGGACTGCCGGGCGTCAAGGCCATGGAGCTGCTGCGCTTCGAAGGCGGTGTCATGGGCATCGCGTATAACCTCGATGTCGACGAGATCGGCGTGGTGTTGCTGGGGGACAGCGCGCCGCTCAGGGCGGGGAGTGAAGCGCATCGTACCGGACGGGTGGTCGATGTGGCAGTCGGACAGGCATTGCTGGGCCGTATAGTGAATGCCCTCGGTCGCCCCCTGGACGAGAAGGATCCGTTATCCCTGACCGAACGCCTGCCGGTCGAGCGGGCAGCGCCGGCCATCATGGCGCGCGCGCCGGTCACCCGGCCGCTGCAGACCGGCATCAAGGTCATCGATGCGCTGATTCCGATCGGCCGCGGCCAGCGCCAGTTGATCCTGGGTGATCGTCAGATCGGCAAGACCGCAATCGCGGTGAGCGCGATGCAGAGTCAGCAAGATGTGCTCTGCATCTACTGCGCCATTGGTCAGCGCGCTTCGGCGGTCGCCCGGGTGATCGCCGCCCTCTCGGCGCAACAGGCCATGGCCCGCTGTATCATCGTGGTGGCGGACGGTGACGACCCTCCCGGACTTCAATTCATCGCACCTTACGCCGCCACGGCGATGGGGGAATATTTCATGCATCAGGGACGGGACGTGCTGGTCATTTACGACGATCTCACCCGCCACGCCCATGCTTATCGCGAGCTGTCCTTGCTGCTTCGGCGTCCGCCGGGCCGCGAAGCTTATCCGGGCGATATTTTTTATATCCACTCGCGGCTTCTGGAGCGCGCCACGCAGCTCAAGCCCGAGGCCGGCGGCGGTTCGCTAACCGCGCTGCCTATCGTTGAGACCCAGGCACAGAATTTGTCCGCATATATTCCTACCAATCTTATTTCCATTACGGACGGCCAAATTTATCTATCGCCGGGATTGTTTGATAAAGGCGAATTGCCGGCGGTGGACGTTGGCAAATCGGTGTCGCGCGTCGGCGGCAAGGCCCAGCTCAAGGCTTATCTGGATATCGCTGGCGAATTGCGCCTCGGTTATACCCAGTTCGAGGAGTTGGAGGCCTTTGCCCGTTTCGGTGCGCGGCTGGATGAAGAGACCCGACGCATCATCGAGCGCGGCAGGCGCGTGCGCGAGGTGCTCAAGCAGAATGAAGGGGAAATCCTCACTGCCTGCGAGCAGATCGCCGCGCTGCTAGCCCTCAATCAAGGCACGTTCGACGCGGTGCCGCTGGTGCAAATCCGGCGCGCCGAGCAAGCCTTGCATCGTTTAGTGAGCGAACAGGCCGCTGCAGAATGCCGTAAAATCAACGCCGGAACCGCGCTTGAGGCAGGCGATAAGGCCCGTCTGCTGGACCTAGCGCAGTCTGCCCTGGCCGAATTTCAAGACGATGGATCCGGCTGATGCAAACGCAGGAAACGCTGCAGCGGGCTATCACC
>CADDZF010000117.1 GCA_902812445.1 Methylococcaceae bacterium
ACATCATGGCCCTGATCTTCTGTTCGATCCGGGCCATGATGTCGTCGCGATAAGTATCGCGGTACGCTTCGGGGTCCCATTCTTCCGACATGCCATCCACCAGACGCAGCGCCATGTCGATTTCCTTTTCACCGATTCCTACGGCTGACAAATCTTCTCCAGGCAGATCGAACTCGCTAAAGGTGCGTATTTCATCGGCGAAACGCAAAGTGTTCAGCACCAGCATGGTGTCGACCGGAACCAGCGCCGCCAGATGCTGTTTGCTACGGATGACGACGTTGGCAATGGCCACTTTGCCCGCCCGTCTCAATGTCTCGCGCAATAACGCATAAGCTTTTTCACCGCCACTGGCAGGCACCAGATAAAACGGCGTATCGAAATACGGCAGGGCAATCTGCTCGGCCTCCACGAAGCTGAGAATATCCACCGTTTGCGTCGCCTCGACGTTGGCACGGCGGAAGTCTTCATCGCTCAGCACCACATAGCGGCCTTTCTCATACTCATATCCCTTCACGACCTCTTCCCACGGGACTTCCTCACCGGTTTCCTTGTTATATCGCTGGTATCCCACGGGCGCGAGATTACGGCTATCGAGCAAGGTAAAACTCAGCTCGTCGCGTTTTTCGGCAGAATAGAGCTCAACCGGAATATTGATCAGGCCAAAACTGATAGCGCCTTTCCACAGCACGCGCGACATGGGTCGGTTCCTCAAATGAAGACGATTTCCGGTTTGGCGAAGGCTTGATCATGTTCCAGGCACTCGCTACAGAAACAGACTCGTGTGGTAACCACATAGAGTTCGCCGCAGCCTTCACACGCCATGAGCGCCGGTTCTCCGCTACGCTTGCAACCATCACTCAAACATTCGGCGTCCAGGCAGACGTCGCAATCATACGTACAAAACATCAACGACTCCTCAACCGGGTTGAAAGATCCGTCTCACTTCATAGCGCTGAACATTAACAACGCAAGTCGTCGGTCTAGAGGATACGCAAGGTCTGCAAAGCTCGCTGCACAGTGACGGCCTTGCCCAGCAAGGGCAACAGCTTCCTTCGGCGAAGCGCAACGAAAAAAACAATCCCCAGCACGATAAGGAGGTTCGATTTGACGAAACGTGCCGCCGTCCAGGCGACATCACCCATCACAAATACTCCGTGCATAGCTCGAACGTCTTGCTTGAGTTGCTGTCTCTGCGCTTCGCTGATGGCGGCCAGGCGGGCCCGCCTTTGGGCTATTTCCTGAGATTTAGTCGTCATCGCCGGTCTTCTTTGATCAAGCCTTCCGGTTCAGCTCTTCGATCAAGTTCAGCATATCGTCGGCATGCTTTTCCTCGACCGCCAGTATCCCTTCCAACATCGATCGCGTTGTTGAATCGCCATCGCCCAAGTATTGAACCATCTCGCGATAGCTATCTATAGCTACTCGCTCCGCGACCAAATCTTCCTTGATCATGTCGAGCAGCGTTTCGCCCTCCACGTACTCGGCGTGGCTACGGCTCAACAGGCCTTCGGGGGAGAAATTGGGTTCACCGCGCAGCTGAACGATGCGTGCGGCAATCTGATCGGCGTGCATCTGCTCTTCGCCCGCGTGTTCCAAAAATTCTTGCGCCGCACTCTGAGCGTTGATCCCGGTCGCCATGAAGTAATGGCGCTTGTAGCGAAGAACGCAGACTATTTCCGTCGCCAAGGCCTCGTTCAACAATTTGATTACGGTTTCCCGATCAGCGCCGTAACTTTCGGTTATGGCGCCTTGTTCGATATGCGCGCGGGCACGCTGGCGCAGAGTCGCGATATCACTGAGAAACGGTTTGTTACTGTTCATCATCCCTCCAACTCGACTGATCGCCCGCGCGCATTATAACAAAAATAGCTGGACTAGACGGGTGGCGCGCGCCGACCCAATACTAAAAAGATTACGAACAGCACGATAAAGACGACAAAAAGCACTTGCGCAATCCAGGCGGCGGTGCCCGCGATTCCGCCAAATCCAAGCAGTGCTGCGACGATTGAGATTACGAAAAAGACTGCGGCCCAGTACAACATGGCGACCTCCTCATCAAAGTTACAGAAATCCAAGTCAACCGAGCATTAACGGCCCCTTGCGAGAAGTCCGACCACCGCGCCGACCGAAACGGCTATCGCCAGCGATTTCCACGGGTTCTCGTGTACGTATTGCTCGGTGACATCTGCGGCCTGTTTGGCCTTATCCGTGACCATCGCCTGTGTATCGGCGAGCTGCGCCTTGGCTTCTCCCAGCTTGTTCTCAAACCTGGCCCGTACATCGGCAAATCCTTCGGCAGAATAATTAGCCGTCGCCCTCAGGAGCTGCTCGGCGTCTTCGACGACCGAACGGAAGCTGGTGGTCAAGTCATCCGCACTCCTTTGCATGGGTTGTCTGTCTTCATTCATCGTTAAACTCCTCAAGGTGTTAAAATTAAAACCGAGTCAGGCGACTCTGTAAGGCATTTCAGCAACGACCATGCCAATGCCGTGTTTGTGGTAAGGTACGGTTGTGTTGAGCTTTTTTCCTACGGACTCGCGCAAGAAACCTCTCTCCTTCACTGGCATCGGTAAGAGTTACGCATTTTTCGTGTAACCTTTACAGTTTCGTTGCGACGCCATCCTCCTTCCATCGCGGAAGGAGACACAGAGCGAAAGTGGGCAGGAAGCAGGAATTTAGTTTAAGGCAACGTTCCTTTCCCGCTCGTCCACCGCAGTGCGGGCATTAAAATGCCGAAGGAGCGAGCGGCCAGGTTCGCTCGCGCAACCCATCGCTTCCCCGAATGACGAGGATTAGCGTGCTGAGCCCCTGGGCCTTAGCGCCCGCACGTTGCATTCATGAGTTATTTCTTTCCCGACTTGGGTTTCTTTTTGGCGTGTTCCTTCATCACCGTGCGGGCCGCTACCTCCTTCGCCCGCTTGCCGTAGCGGCCGCTCTCCTTGGCGTCTTCCAGGATGTGCTCATACTGACGCTGCTCTTTATCGCTCGCGCCTTTCAAATGCTGTTTGGCCATATCACCTGCCTCCACCTGCAATCAAAGCATGCATCAAACTTCCCTCATCTAACCGGGGGCGCTAAGCGCTCACGATCTTTCGACAACTCGGTTCTAGTCGCGACGAACAGGCGCGGGGTTCCCCGCACCGTACGCAGCATACCCCACCAGAGCAGGAAACCTGCCAGCGAAAAAAACAGCGCGGCGCCACCGATAGCCGCCAGGCGGTAGGTATCCCAAAACAACATGACGACAAACAGGGTACCCAGTCCGATGGCCAGTCCAAAGCAAATGACCGCCAATCCGACGAATAACAGCACGGTCACTGCGCGCGCTCGCGCCTCCTCGAAGTCGGTGGCAAGCAATTCAAGGCGCGTCTCGATAATGGTCACGAGAGTGTGCACCAAATGGCTAACTGAATCGATCAAACCCGGCTTTACTTGCATAACTTTTCCTCGCTAACATAGGACTTAGGCACCCGCTCGCCGTCGACGCTAAAAAACCAGAACTCCGCCAAAAACGAGAATGAGCACCAAGATGGCTAACGCGACGTAGAACAATATCTTCGCTATGCCTCGAGCACCCGCGGCAACGTTGGTAAAGCCGAGAAAGCCGGCGATCAACGAAATTACAAAGAACGTGATAGCCCATTCGATCATGCGTGTCTCCTCCTGAAAATTCCGGAAACTAACTCGATATCCTGTTTCAATCCGTAGAAATTACAATAGTTTTGTAGCTTTTACAGCCGATTTATCGACGTCTTGAAGTCCCGCAGGGCATCTGTCAAACCCAGCTCTCTAGGATAGGGAACACTGTTTCGCTCTTTTGAATCGGGCATCCTGGGGTATCTCCATAGGTATCAAGCAACGCGTGTACCAGGACAAGCCATATGGTCGGCGCCCCGGGCGTGAGCGTGACCGACAACTAATGATGGAGCGCAATGCCGAGTGAAAAACCCCGACATGGTGAGCCTCCTGCACTCACGTTTGCAACGCCTGACAGAATAAACTCGAGCTTGAATAGTTTGATCGAGTAAGACCCGATAGACACTCGAAAGCGCAGCGCGAGCCGCTTTTCTTTGCTCGAGAACTGAGCGACACTTAACCCGTCGCGGCTTCCTGCGGACTTCCTATCGGGCTCCTATGATGTACTCCACCCGCCTCAACAGCCACGCTTACACATTTCCTGACCTGCGTACCGTGTTGGCCAAGGCATCGCCCGCGCGCTCGGCCGATGAACTGGCCGGCCTGGCCGCCGCTTCGGAGAAAGAACGGGCGATCGCGCAGAGCATTCTGGCCGACGTTCCGCTGAAGCGGTTCCTGGACGAACCTATCATTCCGCCCGAGCGCGATGAAGTGTCCCGCCTGATCCTGGAGCAGCACGATGCCGAAGCTTTCGCCCCTGTCGCATCGTTTACGGTGGGCGAATTCCGGGAGTGGCTGCTGGCCGATACGGGCGATCTCACCACCTTGAGTCCTGGCCTGACGCCGGAAATGGTGGCGGCGACCTCCAAGATCATGCGCAATCAGGATCTCATCGCCGCCGCTCGCCGCTGCCGAGTAACCACCTGCTTTCGCGACACCATCGGCCTGCCGGGGCGTCTCTCCACGCGCCTGCAGCCCAATCATCCGACCGATGATCCGCGCGGCATCGCCGCCGGCATCCTCGACGGTTTGCTCTACGGTAATGGCGATGCGGTCATCGGCATCAATCCGGCCACCGACAACCTGGACAACGTGCACAGGCTGCTTGGCCTGCTCGATGAGATACGTCTGCAACACGATATTCCGACGCAATCCTGCGTGCTGGCCCACGTGACGACGACCATGGAATTGATCCGCCGGGGCGCGCCGGTCGATCTGGTGTTCCAGTCGATCGCCGGCACCGAGGCCGCCAACCGCAGTTTCGGCATCGATCTCGCCATGCTGCGCGAAGCGCGATACATGGCGTTAGAGCTGAGCCGCGGCACGCTGGGTGATAACCTGATGTATTTCGAGACCGGGCAGGGCAGCGCGCTGTCCGCCAACGCCCATCACGGCGTCGATGCACAGACCTGCGAAGCGCGGGCCTATGCCGTGGCGAGAGCCTTCTCGCCGCTGTTGGTCAATACGGTGGTGGGTTTTATCGGCCCGGAATATCTCTACGACGGCAAGCAGATCATCCGCGCCGGGCTCGAGGATCATTTCTGCGGCAAGCTGCTCGGCCTGCCAATGGGTTGCGACGTGTGCTACACCAATCACAGCGAAGCTGACCAGAACGATATGGACAACCTCCTCACCTTGCTCGGCGTTGCCGGCTGCACCTACATCATGGGCGTTCCGGGGGCGGACGATGTCATGCTCGCCTACCAGAGCTCGTCCTTCCACGACGCGCTTTACCTCCGCCGGGTGCTGGACTTGCGGCCCGCGCCCGAATTCGAATCATGGCTCATACGCATGGGGATATTCGACGCCCGCAACAGGCTGTCCGCTCGCGCCACGGGCATCCCGCTGCTCGGCAATTTCAGCGCGCTTTCGGGCGAGCTGCCATGAGCGATCCCTGGCACGCATTGCGTAGGTTCACCCAGGCCCGCATTGGCCTGGGCCACGCCGGGCATGCGCTGCCCACCTCTGCGCTGGTGGAATTTCAACTGGCCCATGCCTCGGCGCGGGACGCCGTTCATGCACCGTGGGATATCGGGCAATTCGCCCACGACGTTGATAAGCTCGGGCTGCAAACGGTTAGCCTATCCACACCAATAACCGACCGCGTTCAATACTTGAAGCGCCCCGATCTCGGGCGCCGACTGGATGCCGAATCGCATAGGCGGCTGCAATTGCTTTCCGGTCAGAACATCGATGTTGCGTTGATCATCTCAAACGGCCTGTCATCGACCGCAGTGGAACGCCACGGCGTGGCTTTGCTGCAGGCAATCGTCGCCGCGTATTCGAGTCGACAACTGCACATCGGTCCTGTCTGCCTGGCGACCAACGGGCGCGTGGCGCTGTCCGATGAAATCGGTGCGGCGCTCGGCGCGCGGATTGTGGTCGTCGTAATCGGCGAACGGCCGGGGCTGAGCGCGGCCGACAGCCTGGGCATTTATCTCACCTACGGCCCCCGGCCGGGCAATACCGATGCCGAGCGCAACTGCATCTCGAACATCCGGCCGCCGGAAGGATTAAGCTATGAGGCCGCTGCCGCCAAACTGTTGTACCTCAGTTTGGAATCCCTGAGGCGGCGGCTGTCAGGCGTGGCGCTGAAGGATGAGACGCCCAGGCTTTTGCTCTAGAGCCTGTGATGCAGTCAAAGCGACCAGCGGTCTGGCTTTCGGTAACATCAAGCAGATCAAGGCCGGCATCGTCAGTCTCCAACGCGCACCGGCTCTCCTTCTCGAAACATCAATAATTCCCCTGGCGCCATTCGTGTCCAGGTCTCGTTGTCAGTCAGCGGAAATGAGGCGATTACCGAGACTTTATCATCGGGGCGAGTGAACTGGCTGAAATCCATCGTAATGTCCTGATCGATCAGATGAGCGCAACCGAAAGGCGCTTGACGCAGGATGTGGTGCAGGTTGGTCGAGCAATGGGTGAAAAGAACGTCGCCGTTCGACAATAAATAGTTGAAGTCGCCGTGTGCGGCGATTTCCTCGCTCAGACCCTGCAGCGCCTGAAATATTTGATCGCTGTTCGGCGCCGGGCCGGGAAACTGGTTCTGTAGACGATTCAGGAGATAGCAGAAGGCGCGCTCGCTGTCGGTTTCGCCCACCGGCTGGAAGAAACCGGGCACAAGCGGATAAAAATCGTTCAGCGTCCCGTTATGGGCGAAAGTCCAGTAGCGTCCCCACATGGCGCGCCGGAATGGATGACAATTTTCCAGCGCGACTTTGCCTTGGGTTGCCCTGCGAATGTGGGCAATGACGTTTTTCGAATGAATGGGGTAATGGCGTACAAAATCGGCGACCGGCGATTCGATGGTGGCTTTCGAATCGTGGAATATTCGGCAGCCGACGCCTTCGAAAAACGCGATGCCCCAGCCGTCCTTGTGATGATCGGTCAGCCCTCCACGCACGTGGAAGCCTTCGAAGGAAAAACAGATGTCCGTCGGTACATTGCAGCTCATTCCGAGAAGCTGGCACATAAGGGTCACGCTTCATGGCAGTTGGCGACCGGAAAACGATAACATAAAAAACCTCATCCTTTCGACTGTGGCCGCATGCGGCCTAGCAAAAACCCCGAGCTGAGCGATCGCTTCCTGGTCGGAGGAGGGCTTGGCGAACGCGGAGTCGCAGCGTCGCTCCCTCCATCCGCAGCCAGCGGCTACAGCTGCCGCATGAAGGCGACGAGATCCTGCTTGTCCTGGGGACTCAGCTTGAGCTGCAGCACCAGGTTGAAGAACTCCACCGTGTCCTCGAGCGTGAGCGCCCGGCCGTCGTGCAGATAAGGGGGTGATTCCTTGATGCCCCGCAAGGTGAAGGTTTTCATCGGCCCGTCGCCCGGCTCGTCCTTGAGGAAGCGCTCGAGATGGAGATCGTGCATCTGGTGATCGAGATAGGTCGGCGGCATGTGGCAGTTGGCGCACTGGCCCTTGCCGAAGAAGACCTTCTCGCCGCGCCGTTCAGTCTCGGTCGCCTTGGCCGGATCGAGCCGGGCGGTGACTGGATCGAGCTTGGGCGCCGGGGGAAAATCGAGCATGTTCTGCATCTGCGCCATGTGGCTGACGTGGATGCGGTCGAGAATCGGGAAGCCCTTTTTCATCGCGTGAATCGGGTCGCCGTTGAAGTAGGCGGTGCGGAACTCGAATTCGGTGAAGTCCTCGACCGAGCGCAGGCTCCGCTTGGAGCCGTGGATCTGCTGGTTGAACATTCCCCTGAGGCTGGTGGTATCCAGCCGGAAGCGCCGCTCCTGGGGTCGATCGTCCGGGTTGAGATGGAACTGGCCGGTAGTATGCCCGTTGACATGGCAGTCAAAACAGGTCACCCCGAGGCTCGCCTCGCGGCTCTTGCGATCATCGGTCGGGTTGAATTCCTCCTGCGGCAGAGGCGTCAACAGAAACTGCAACCCGTTGAGCTGGACCGGCGTCAGGATGTCCTTGAAGAGTCTGTAGAAGTTGTTGATCGAGACGACTTCCCCGCGGGAGACGTCACCCAGCTCGGGACGGTTCTGCAGAAAGATAGCGGGCGGAAACTCGGGCAGGAAGACTTCGGGCAGATCGAACTCCACGTCGAAGCGCTCGAGCCTGGGGAACATCTTGGTCTGCGCCTGCGGGAACACCTGGCCGCCGTTCGATTGCAGCGGATGGGGCAGCGACGGATAGGGGAAAATGCCCTGCGCCTTGATGGCGTCGGGACTTAGCGCCGCGAGGGCATCCCAGGTCACGCCGGCGGGCAGCCGCGCGGTAGGGCCCACGGCCAGCGGCTTGCCGCGCGACATGGTGACCGCGGGATCTAACTTGGGCGTGAGATTGTAGCGCTTCTCCAGCAACTTCCGCTGCCTGTCCATGATCTGCGGTTTATTGGCGATCTCCTTCGCCATGATGTCCTCGGCGCGCTGAAACGGCTGGTCGGCGTTCAGGGGATCCCGGTAGAAATCGAAGCCCGATATTTTGCCCGCCTTCGGCTGACCCTCGAAGGCCGGCGAGGAAGGTTTGGCTTTGCGCACATCGAAGAGGTCAGAGCGGTCGTGCTCGGTCTTCTTCTGCTCGGGCCGCTCGATAGGAACCGTTCGCGGCGTCTGTGCGTCGGTGACGGCATCGAAAGGCGGCTTGGGGCTGACATCCTGCTGTGCCCAAGCGGACGTGAACAGATAACCGCCGAGCGCTGCTCCGAGCAGCGCCCTCGCAGCGCCGGCAAACGGCGCAGCCAATGGTTTATTCGGTGTCATAGTAGTCTCCTGCTTGAGTGGGATTGGTTAGAAAACTGGCAGCACCGCGCCATCAAGAACCTCATCGTCGGGCCGCTGGCGGCGCGGGGACCGCCATGCCGTAGCTTTCGATGATCCGGCGCACGGCGTCGGAATTGAGAAAGCGCAGCCACGCCCTCGCCGTTTCGGATGCCGCGACCCTTTGACCAGCGCCGCCGCCTCGATGCCTCGTT
>CADDZF010000118.1 GCA_902812445.1 Methylococcaceae bacterium
CCGTCACGGCGCTCGACTGTCCGTTGCTCGTGCTCGCCGGCGCGGGGAGCGGCAAAACCCGTGTCATCACCGAAAAGATCGTTTACCTGATGCAGCAGGGCTTGCCCGCCCGCCACATCGCCGCCGTAACTTTTACCAACAAAGCGGCGCGCGAAATGAAAAACCGCGTCGCGCAACTGGTTAGCGGAACGGCGGTTCGCGGCCTGCGCGTCTCGACCTTCCATGCGCTCGGGCTAGACATCGTGCGCGCCGAGCATGCCGCTCTGGGCTACAAGGCCAATCTCTCCGTTTTTGACGAACACGACCGTGAGATGGTGCTCAAAGAGCTGATCAAACACGAGGTCGATGCCTACGATTCGGATGACACCGAAGCCTATGTCCGGCAGATAGGTCGCTGGAAAAACGGTTTTGTCACGCCGAGCGATGCGCTCCTCCAAGCCGATACCGAGCACGCCACCGCGCAGTTGTATGCCGCCTATACCCAGCAGATGAAAGCCTACAACGCCGTTGACTTTGACGATCTCATCCTGCTGCCAGCGCTGCTGTTCCGGGGGCAGCAGGATGTGCTCGAGAAATGGCGGAATCGGATACGCTATCTGCTAGTGGACGAGTATCAGGACACCAGCTTGACCCAATATCAATTGCTCAAGCTGCTTACCGGGTCTTGGGGGAAATTTACCGTCGTTGGCGACGATGACCAGTCCATCTATGCGTGGCGGGGCGCGCAGCCAGATATTTTCAGCCGCCTGCGGCGAGATTATCCGTGTCTTCGGGTCGTCAAGCTGGAGCAGAATTACCGCTCCACCGGAACGATTCTCAAGGTGGCGAACCAGCTGATCGCCAATAATCCGCACCCATTTGCCAAACGGCTGTGGAGTCGGCATGGGCCGGGCGATGCGCCGCGCGTGCTTCAGCACAAGGACGAGACGGTCGAAGCGCGCCAGATCGCGGCCGACATCGTTCATCATAAGTTCCGCAGCAACGCCGATTATCGCGACTATGCCATCCTGTACCGCGGCAACCATCAGTCCCGGCTATTCGAGCGCTCGTTGCGGGAACATGGCCTGCCTTATTTCATCAGCGGCGGCACGTCGTTTTTCGCCTATGCCGAAATCAAAGACGTCATGGCCTATCTTCGGCTATGGGTGAATCAGGATGACGACGCTGCTTTTCTGCGTATCATCAACACTCCGCGCCGGGAAATCGGCCCCCAGGCGCTCGAAAAGCTCGGCCTCTACGCCAATGCTCGGCACATTAGCCTGTTTGCCGCCTGCTTTGAGCTGGGATTCCAGCAGCATGCGACGGGGCAAATCGCCCGCCGGCTCATACGATTTTGTGAATGGCTGGTCGATACGGTTGACCGGGCGCAGCGTGGGAATACCTTCACCGTGCTCCGTGAGGCGCTCGACACTATCGGCTATGCCGAGTGGCTGAAAGAAAACAGCGCCAGCGAGAAGGCCGCCGAGCGCAAGATCCGCAACGTGAATGAACTGATCGACTGGCTCGAACGGCTGGCCGGTCAGGATAACGAACGGAGGAGCCTCGCCGAAGTCGTCGCCAAAGTCATGTTGCTGGATACTCTCGAGCGCTGCCAACAGGAAGACAGCGGCGATCGGGTGAGTCTGATGACTCTGCATGCGGCCAAGGGCCTCGAGTTTCCGCACGTCTACCTGGTTGGTCTGGAGGAAAACCTGCTGCCGCACCAGACCAGCATCGAACAAGACACGATCGAGGAGGAACGCCGCCTCGCCTACGTCGGCATCACCCGGGCGCGGCAGAGCCTCACGCTCAGCTACTGTACACAGCGGAAGCGGTATGGTGAAGCCATCGACTGTCAGCCGAGCCGGTTCCTGAATGAAATGCCCGAAGAAGAGCTGGAGTGGCCCGCAAGAAAAGCTATCGACCCAGAGGTCAAAAAACAGCGCGGTCAGGCGACGTTGTCGCAATTGCGGAAATTGTTAAGCTGAGGAGCGATCCGGTATAATAAAGTTTATCAATGCGCCCGTAGCTCAGCTGGATAGAGTGTTGGCCTCCGAAGCCAAAGGTCGCCCGTTCGAGTCGGGCCGGGCGCGCCAATTCAATCAGAGGCTTGGCAAGCATACGCGAACCTTTGGGCTTTAAACCTCGGTTTGCCGCATTTTCGCCAGCGTGAGGTAAACAATGGCCCGTCTTCCTAAACGCCCATCGGTGGGAAACGCCCATTCGTCGCAGCCGAAGCAATCCCACCATTGGGAGCTTCACCGTCAATCAGGCCATGAAACGCAGCCCCATATGACTGAAGCGGAGATCTGCCGCGAAAACTTCACGATTTCGCTCTCGCCGAGCAATTGACGCTGATTCAGGTCATCGCCCGTACCATTTTCAAGACAACGTCTACCGCCGAAATCAACACCAGCGGGTTAGTGTTATCCGCTAGCTGACGTATTGCGCTTCTGCTGCTTCAAAAGCCCGCCAACGAGCAGTGGACGCATGCTTGCACGTGGAAGCATTTTCCAGAAGCCATCATCGGGGACGGTGGCTTCGAACCGATTCGGCAGGAAATCGTGCCCCGCTTGGACAATAGGTGTGGTCAGATGGGCCATCTGCAAAGACCTCGATGATCCTCTCCATTTCGAGCCGTGGGTAGTAACTTTTCGTTGAGTGCAATAGTCATTGTCACGGCTACGCTGGCCCATTCATAATAAGGAGGTCGTAGGTATCAAGCGGGTGATGATTTAGAATCTGGTGATTAAGGGAGATAATCTCACGCTTGGCGCTTTGAGTCTGAAGATCCAGCATCGGCTTTAATTTTCGTGCCGGTTAAGCGGCTGATGTTCTTACTTTGAATGGCACTTCTCACATGGCGGGTTTTACTATGAATATCTATGTCGGCAATCTCTCTTATCAGGTGGGTCCCGAGGAATTGCGCAATGCGTTCGAAAAATTTGGCGAGGTCTCTTCTGTCAACATCGTCATGGATAAGGCGACCGGACAATCCAAAGGCTTCGGTTTCGTCGAAATGCCGGATCAGGCGGACGCGGAGGAGGCAATCAAGCAGCTCGACGGCGCATCGCTCAAGGGAAGAAACATCCGCGTCAACGAAGCTCGGCCGAAAACCGACAGCCAGGCGCCGCGACGCATCAGACGCCCGTGACGATTTTTTCGTCAATCTGCTCATAAACGCACGCTGAAGTGGCTCCGCTGCCGCCCGGCAGAGCTTGGCGGCATCGGCCAAATCCTTGGGCAGGCTCAGGTCCAAGCCGGCCGTAGAGTTAGCTTGCCTTGCCTACTCCCGGCTCGGCCAGCGAGTCGCAGCCTTTCCGCTCGATACCGGTTACCCTCTCCAGAACCGCCTGGTACAGCGCCACATCGCCCCACGCCGGCGGCTGTTGGCCGCCCGCTTCGCGATCGCAGACCCAATATTGGCGACCTCGGGAAAATCTCCCGCCGTCAGTGATCGACAGCTGTGCTGCTCTCGCGCCAAAGTCGTCAAATGACACATTGCCATAATCATATTTCGCAAGCGGTCCAAGCAGCAGACGCTCAACTCGCAGGCATTCCTCCGCACGAAGCGCCGACATACGCGGTGCAAAGCGGCGTGGCGAGGGCGTCGATTCGAGCGCCCTGTTGGGCGATTGCAGGATCGTGGAGTCTCAGTCACGACGGCTGGAATCCTCATCCACGAGACGGCCGCTGAGGATTTTCAGCCAGTGAAGAGGGCAGAGATGCTGCTGCCCGCTTCCTTTAGTTCGGTGATAATTACCGCCGCACCGTGCGTAACGACGACCAGCCCATAGAAGCTGTATAGATGCGCGACGGCAATGGGCTTGCGGAAAGCGCGCAGTTTTGCGTATACGGCCGCATCTCCCGCCCCGATATCTCTAGCGAGCCATTCTCCAAGGTCTTGTTCATCCAGCTCTTCAAGGTAACGTAATTGACGTTCACTGCTCTTGCGACCGCGCACCGCTTGCCCCGCCGAAATATCTTCGGGAGCGCCTGCTCCTTAGAACGCCTCACAATACGTTGACTGCATCATCGATTGGATCCGCTGCTCGTTATCAGTTCCGAAAAGGCGACAACCATCCTACGGTTGACTTAAACCCCCCAGTCACTTGACATCCGAATGCCCGAGGGTTTTCTCCGGTGCGATCGCATCGCGTACTCGCTGCTTGAGTTCTTTGGCTTCGGGGAAACGGCCTTCCTGCTGGCGCGACCACAGCAACGCACCGCCCGTCCGCACTTCGAAGACGCCGCCTGTGCCGGGGCGCAGCGCCACTTCGCCGATCTCTTCCTCGAAGGTGGTCAACACTTCCTGCGCCAGCCAGGCGGCGCGCAAGAGCCAGCGGCACTGCGTGCAATATTCGATTTCGATACGCGGCTTTGCGCTCATGCGCAGTTCCTCACGATAGGCTCTCCGTCAATAACTTAAACCCGACAATCAGCAAAAGCAACGCAAACAGCCGTTTCAGCCGGGGCGTAGGCAAGCGGTGCGCCAGCCTTGCCCCGAGAGGGGCGGACAGCACGCTGCTGGCGATGATACCCACCAAGGCCGGCAGATGGACATAGCCCAGGCTCCACGGCGGGAAGCCGGACTTATGCCAGCCAAGGGCCATATAGCTTAGGGTTCCCGCTACGGCAATGGGAAAGCCGCAGGCATTCGATAAGGCGACGGCGTTGTGGATGGGAAACCGGTATCGAACGAGGAATGGCACGGTCAGCGTTCCGCCGCCGATGCCGAGAATCGCCGACAGCGCGCCGATGGCTCCGCCAGCGGCGGCGAATGCAGAGGTGGAAATCTGGCGATGAGCCGGATGGGGCTTCAATTCCAACGCCATCCGCACGGCCACGAACAGCAAAAAGACGGCGAAAAACGCCCGCAGCAGGTCGACGGGCAACCGATCGGCGATCACCGAGCCCAGCACCGAGCCGATCAGTATGCCGGGCGCCAGGCGGTAAACAATCCGCCAGTCGACTCCTCCCAGGCGATGATGCGCATGGACGGCGGCAGCCGACGTGACGATGATGCTCGCCAGGGAGGTCGCCACCGCCATGTGCATCACGTATTCGCCGGCAAAGCCCTGAGCCGCGAAAAACCAGGCCAAAAAAGGAACGATCACGACGCCGCCGCCGATGCCGAACAGGCCCGAGAGCAAGCCGGTGCAGCCACCCAGCAGCAAGTATAAAACAAAGTCTCCGGCATCGGATGTCATGGCATGGAGTTACAATACTTGGCGATTATCCTAACAGCATGGGCCCGGCCCCCGAGATTCGTCATGAAAAAATTTCTCGTCGGCGGCGCTGTCCGCGATCGCTTGCTCGGACGGCCGGTCACGGAACACGATTGGGTGGTCGTCGGCGAAACGCCCGAATCTATGTTCGCGCAAGGCTTCAGAGCGGTAGGCAAAGACTTTCCGGTTTTTTTGCACCCGGAGACGCATGAAGAATACGCGCTCGCTCGCACCGAGCGAAAAACCGCGCCCGGTTATCGCGGCTTTACCATCCACGCAGCGCCGGACGTGACGCTGGAGGAAGATTTGCTGCGTCGCGATCTGACCATCAATGCGATGGCCATGGACGAGGAAGGGCGTCTGATCGATCCCTGCAACGGCGCCGCCGATCTGGCCGCCCGCACGCTGCGTCACGCATCGCCCGCTTTTAGCGAAGACCCGGTCCGCATCCTGCGCATCGCCCGCTTCGCCGCCCGCTACGCCCATCTGGGGTTTACCGTGGCGACGGAAACCCGAGCCCTGATGCGACAAATGGTGGCCTCCGGCGAAGTCGACGCGCTGGTGGCGGAACGGGTCTGGGTTGAACTCGCGCGCGCCTTGTCCGAGACCACGCCGGAGGCCTTCTTTGAAGTGTTGCGCGAGTGCGGCGCGCTGGCCAGACTGTTTCCTGAAATCGAGCGGCTGTTTGGCGTGCCGCAGCCCGCCCAATATCATCCGGAAATAGACACCGGCGTGCATACCTTAATGGTGTTGCACCAGGCGGCAAGGCTGAGCGCCGATCCCAAGGTGCGGTTCGCCGCGCTCACTCACGACCTCGGCAAAGGTTTGACGCCCAAGGAACAATGGCCCAGCCATCGCGGCCACGAACGCAGCGGCCTCGCCGCGCTGGAAACGCTGTGCGAACGCCTCAGGGCGCCGAAGGAGTTCAGGAAACTGGCGGCTAAGGTCATGCTCTATCACGGCAACTGTCACCGCGCGTTTGAACTGCGTCCCGCCACGCTGGTCGATTTTCTCCACGCACTGGACGCCATGCGGCCAAACAGTCACCTGCAGTCCTTTCTTCTGGCCTGCGAAGCGGACGCGCGAGGGCGCACGGGCCATGAGGACATCGTCTACGCGCAGGCAGACTATGTCCGGTCCGCGCACCAGGCGGCTCTATCGGTGGATATCCGCCCGTTGACCGAAAAAGGCTTGCTCGGACCGCAGTTCGGCCAGGAGCTGCGCCTGCTCAGAATCCAGGCGGTGAGCGCCTGCAAAGCGGAATTTATGGCGGCGAAGTTCGGTCACGCCGCTGAATGAGGCGACAATGTTTTAGCTGATCGAATGCGCGGCTTTCCCTCGAATACTCTCTCACCGCTTCCTTTCCCATCCCGCCCCACCGTATCCCAGCCGTTAATGCGGCCCGAAGCACGTGTGATCGAGCTTTGTCCGTTTTTTGCGAGGCCGGTCACAGCTTTCTTGGCGCCTCCTGCTTAAGCTCTCGGCTCGAGACAGTTTGAAAAGGCAAGACCATCGAAAGATGGTGACGCAAAGTTTCCAGTCTACGGGAGAAATCCCGCGATAGCGGGATTGCCAGATTGGCGAGCCGGACCAGGCGTCCCACTGCAATCCTCCGCTGACTTCCGATCTTTAGCTGAGGGATGGCAATGACGATTGTTTTTAAACCCCATGGCGCTACAAGCCGACAAGCCAGGCAACACGAAGCCTCAAGGGCGCACCGGAAAAGCTTTGTCATCCTGAAGGGCATCCTTTTCGTTGTTGCCGCAGTGAGCCATGTCGATCTAGCGATGGCACGGGAACCGAACGCTTTGCCGAGATCGAGCTGGGCCGAAGGCCACATTCTCGTTGCACCGCGCGCGGGCCTCTCATCCAGGCTATTGGACAGTATTCTGAAAAAACGGGGCGGCGTGGGCGTTCAACGCATCAAGCGCCTGCGCGATCTCGGCGTGCACGTGGTAAAAGTGCCGCCGCGGCTGGAAGATCTCATGGTACGCAAGCTGTCGCGCAGTCCCAATATCGCCTTTGCCGAAAAAGATATGGTCGTGCAGATAAGTGAAGTCGTACCGAATGATCCCAGCTTCACAGATGCCTGGCATTTGACAAGAATCGAGGCGCCGAGGGCGTGGGAGGCGTCCACCGGGAATGGCGTCGTCATCGCCATTGTCGACTCGGGCATCGATGGCAGTCATCCCGATCTGAGCGGCAGGCTGCTCCCCGGCTATAACGTGATCAGCGATAATGAGGATACCTCACCCGTCACGGATCATGGCACCGCAGTCGCCGGCGTTGCGGCGGCTGCCGGGAATAACGGCGTCGGCATCGCCTCGATCGCCTGGAACGCCAGGATCCTGCCGATAAGAATAACCAACTCAGCCGATGGGGCGGCTTATACCAGCGATGTCGCGAAAGCGATCAGGTGGGCCGCGGATAACGGGGCGGACGTCGCCAATGTCAGCTATGGCGTCAACGGCAGCGCGGTGGTCGACTATGCCGCTCAATACATGCGTAGCAAAGGCGGCGTGGTGGTCGTGGCGGCGGGCAACGCCGGCGCCGACGGCAACCTCCCGGACAGCTCCGCACTCATTGCCGTCTCGGCGACAAACCGAGACGATGGCAAGGCGAGCTGGTCGAGCTACGGCAGTTATATCGACGTCGCGGCGCCGGGTGAAAACATCCTCACCACCGCGAATGGCGGCGGCTATGTCGGAGCAAGCGGCACATCATTTGCCAGTCCGGCGGCGGCTGGCGTTATCGCTTTGATCAAGTCGGTCAATCCGGAGCTATCGCCCGATCAGCTCGAAACGGTGCTCAAGCAGTCGGCAGACGATCCGATCGGCGGCATGGATTGGCACCCCTACTTTGGCAATGGCCGCATCAATGCCGCCCGGGCGGTGGAGCTCGCCCTGAACACCAAGCCCGCAGACCGCCAACCGCCCGTCACGGCGATTTCCTCGCCAGCCGCGGGAGCGGTCAAGGGCTTGCAGCAAGTCGAGGTTAGCGCCACGGACGACATCGGCGTCAGCCAAGTCGCCCTGTATGCCGGCGGTTCCCTGATCAGCGTGGACACCGTTGCACCTTACCAGTTCAGCTGGGACACGACAACCTCGGCTGACGGCACGATCGTTTTGACCGCCAGAGCCTATGATGCAGCCAACAATGAAGGCTCGTCCGAGGACCTCCCGATAACGGTCGACAATGTGCCCGATGCGAGCTTGCCCAGCGCGTCAAAGGACGATATCGCGCCAATGGTCGCCATCAGTAACCCCACCGATGGCAGCAAGGTATTCAGGAAAATCGGCATTTTGATCCAGGCCGACGATAACGTCGGGATCACTCGAACCGAGCTGTTTATTGATGGGCTGTTGAAAAGCGCTTCCGGTTCTGCAACCTTGGAATACGACTGGGATGGGAAAAAAGTCAGGAAGGGCAAGCACGTGATCAGGGCGGAAGCTTACGATGCTGCAGGCAACGTCGGTTCTGCCAGTATCCTCGTGAAGCACACGGGATTATCCCGGGCCTTGCGCAAACGCGGCAGGCGGTAATTCCCAAACGGCGCCGCCGGCTACGTAAAGAATAATGAAGTCAGACACAAAGTACTGGTAAGCGTTCACGCGAAACTGATTTTGTAAGAGGTGCCAAAGCCGTGCATGAGTTTGATGACTTCCTCACGGACCTGCTCCTTGGCCCAGGTTTCGAAGCGACGCCACTGGTATTTGGCGTGCTTCCA
>CADDZF010000119.1 GCA_902812445.1 Methylococcaceae bacterium
GGCAGCGGTCATGGCGGGGGATGGGGGCACAAGCTTACCGCACAGTGTTCAAATCGGTTTTGCGAACGCGCTTAAACGTCAAACCGGCAACTCAGGGACTTCGCCGAACGGTTTTGCGCGGGCGCTCGGGCCATGAACGGCGCTGCTTAACGAGCCGAAACAGGGTGAAGATTGCGGCTTTTAAAGGCGCTTTTCAGCTAGCAGAAGAGCGATGGGGTGAATGCGTTCGTTATCTTCCCATCCAAGATAACGCCTGCCCAAAAGCCGGATAGTGGTCGACTGGAGCTGGCGAAGGGATTCGAACCCCCGACCGGCTGATTACAAATCAGCTGCTCTACCAACTGAGCTACGCCAGCATTGACCGAATGTGAGCTGCCGGCAACATTTGCATCGCGTGGCGGAGAGAGAGGGATTCGAACCCTCGATACGCTATTAACGTATACACACTTTCCAGGCGTGCTCCTTAAACCACTCGGACATCTCTCCTCGACAGCGCTATTTTAATACGCTTGCATGGGGCTTGTCAGCCGGAACCGCTCGGCCGAGCTGCTGGCCAAGGCAAAGCGAACCCAGGCGCGGGCTATTCCTTGACGCTTCCTATGGTCAAGCCGCTGATGTAGTGCCGCTGCAGGAGCAGGAACACCAGCATGACCGGCAGCACCGTGAGCACCGCGCCGGCCATCATGAGCTCGGTGTCCTGCACGTGTTCGCCGATCAGGTTGGCGAGGGCGACCGGCAGGGTGTAAAGCTCGTTGTCGGTGAGGATGATGAGCGGCCACATAAAATCGTTCCAGCTGCCCATGAAGGTGAAGATGGCCAGGGTGGTCAGGATCGGCCTGCACAGGGGCAGGACCAACGACCAGTAGATGCGAAACTCGCCAGCGCCATCGATGCGGGCAGCATCGAGCAGGCTGTCTGGAATCGACAGTGCGTATTGACGAATCAGAAAAATGCCGAAAATGCTCGCCATGCCCGGAACGATAACGCCGCCGTAGCTATTGATCAGGTGGAATTCCTTGAGCATGAGAAACAAAGGCAGCATGGTCACCTGGGCGGGTATCACCATCGCCGCGAGCAGCACCTGAAACAGGCGGTCGCGGCCTCTGAAAGGCAGTTTGGCAAAAGCGTAGCCCGCCATCGAGTTGAGCAGCAGCGAAATGAGCGTGATCGCGATCGCCAGCAGCGTGCTGTTGCAAAGATAGCGGGCAACATCGAGCCTGGTGAACAGCGCTCGATAGTGTTCGAGAGTGAAGCGGCCGGGCAGCAGGGGGGGTGGGAACTGATTCGCTTCATTGGCCGGCATGAAGGAGACCGCCAACATCCACGCCAGCGGAAACAGGGTAAGCGCGACGCCCGCCAAGAGGACCGCGTGCAGCAGCGCGAGTTTCAGCCGAGACTTCACGAAGCGCTCCGCAATCTGAGCTGCAAGAGGCTGGCCGCCAGAATCAATGCGAACAGCACAAAGGCGACAGCGGCGGCATAGCCCATGTTCCACCAGCGGAAGCCTTCCTGATACATGAGCAGTACCACACTCAGCGTGCTGTTGGAGGGGCCGCCCTGGGTCATGACGTAAGGTTCGGCGAACAATTGAAAATAACCGATCATGGTAATCAGGGCGACGAACAGGAAAGTCGGCGCTAGCATGGGCAAGGTGATATACCTGAACTGCTGCCAGCCGTTCGCGCCATCGAGGGTCGCCGCCTCGTAGAGTCGCTCGGGAATATTCTGCAGGCCCGCGATGAAGATGATCATGTTGAAGCCAAAGTTCTTCCAGATGGCCATCAGGATGATCGCCGGCATGGCCCAACGGGGATCGCCGAGCCAGTCGATCGGATCGATACCGAAAAACCCCAAGGCGTAATTCAGCAGGCCGTAGCGCGGATGATAGAGATAGCGCCAGACCACCGCTACGGCCACGAGAGTGGTGACAACGGGCATGAAGTAAACCGAGCGGAAGAAGCCTTTGCAGCGCACCCGCCGGTGATTGACCAACAGCGCCGCTCCGAGCGAGACGGCGACCGAGAGAACGCCGCCGAGCAGTACGAAGTACAAGGTATTCCTGAGCGCGGTCCAGAATAGAGGATCCTCGAGCAGGCGGCCGTAATTGCCCGCTCCTACGACCCTGAGCCGGCTTGAATCGCCCAGGGCATAGATGTCGAAATCGGTGAAGCTGAGGCCGAGCGCGCCGATTACCGGCACGCCGAAAAACAGCGCGATGGGCAGTAGTGCCGGAGCGAGGAACCAGAACGCCGGAGGGATACGCCGCATGCCAAGGCCTTTCCTCATTGCGCTGTCTGTAATAACCAGCGCCGTTTCTCGAGTATGCGATCGACTTCTTCATCGAGGCGACGCAATGCCTCTTCCTCGCTCACGTCGCCGCGCACCGCCCGCTCGGCGTAGTGGGCGATTTTGCTAGCGATGCGCTCCCATTCGGGAATCTTGGGCGGCGATGCCACGGCCTGGAGCTGTGTCCAGAACGCCTTGACGCGCGCATTGGCCGGCAGCGCCGCGTCTTGCCAAGCCGTTCTGCGAGTCGGCAGATCGCCCGTCAACTGATAGAATTTGAGCTGCTGTTCCGGCGCCGTCAGGTATTCGATCAACCGCCAGGCCATCTCCTTGTGCCGGGATGTCCGCGCGATAGCGAGGCTCGCGCCGCCCGCCAGCGAAAGCCCCGGGTAGCGCTCATCGGGGCTCGGCAAGGGCGCTGTCGCCCAAGCATCTTGCACGCTGTCCGGCAAGCGGCGAGAAAATTCGCCGATATTCCAGGGGCCGGTCACGTACATCGAAAAATAGCCATTGGCGAATTCCTGATAGAGGTTGGCGATCTGTGTCTCCCCCACGGCCGGCGCCAGCTGGCGGCGAAACAGCTCGAGATAAAAGCTGAATGCGCGGCGAAAGGCTGCGCTTCTGAAATTGCCGTAGCAGGCATTATCCCTCAATAGTTCGGCGTTCAGCTGCAGAGCCAGGATGACGGGCATTTGCCATTCGTTGATAGGGAGCAATATCGCGTAGTGGCCGCTGCCCAGCCGTTGTTTGATGTGCTCCATGGCTTGCAGCCAGGTATCCCAGTTGCGGGGCGGTTCGGCATGCCCGGCCGCGGCCAGGATATCCTTGCGATAGAACAAAAGACGCGTGTCGACATACCAGGGCAGGCCATAGAGAGCGGCCTGCACCCGATTGGTCTCCAGAATGCCGGGAAAAAAATCATCAAAGCCAGCCCGTTCTGCACGGCTAGTGCGCTCATCGAGGCGATCGATGGCGTTCAGAGCGACGAACTCGGGAATCCAGGTGTTGCCGAGCTGAAACACGTCGGGCATGGCGTCGCCGGCATAGGCGGTGAGCAATTTCTCATGGGCGGCGGTCCAGGGAACTTGCTGTACCTTTACCCGCACGCCTGGATGGCGCCGTTCGAATTCGGGCATCAACTGCTGCACGATCTCGCCCTCGCGTCCCACCGCCCAGAGTTCAACGAGGACATCTCGACTGGCAGCGTCGCGGCAGCCGGATAAATGGCAAACCATCCAGGCGCACACCAAAAAACCCGGCAGAAAAGATCTCACGATGGTGTTACCTGGGCTATTCCGGGCGCTCCTGGGCACGCGGTTGGTCTATCGATTCGCGGCGTGCTCAACGAGAAGCCTACCCGCGGATGAGAACATTGCGTGAGGAGAGGCTTTTGCAAAGCGTAATTTTTCTCTATAACTTTTAGAAAGCCTCCGTTTAATATCATCGCCAGCTCTTCTTCGCGACGGAGAAAGGGCGCGTTTTGAAAACATTTCCAGGCTGGCAGTGGCGGCTGCGCGCTTGACTTTGCGGCCTCATGGGGCATTATTCCGCCGTCCGGACAAGCGAGCAAGGATCAGTCAGCCACACGATAATCGGACATGATGGATATAACCACTATTGCGACAAGAAAAATCATACTGTTGATTCTGGCTCTGCTCTGCTTGGCGATTGGAAACCGTAACGCTTGCGCCAGCGACCTGGTGGCCTCTGAAGAACCGGTTCTCAAGCAGCTCATGATCGAAGATTTCAACGGCGGCGGAGAAGCCGGTCCGGCTGAAATCGCGCGCGCTCTTTCGGTGTCTTCGACCGATCAGAACGCCAGCATGCAGTTCGAACGGAGTAGCGATGAGAAGCGCGGCGACCAAGGGAGCTCGCTGCATCTCAGCTACAACTTCTTCCCCCCGCCACCCGATGACACGCAGCCGACGCCTATAGCGAGCAACCGGGAAATCGGTCTGCACATGAAGCTGTATGGCCTGGACGCCTCGGGGTACGACCGTCTGGCTTTCTGGATCAAGGCCGATCGCCGGCAGCGCTACGCCAGTGCCTTCGAAGTGCAATTTTTCCGTCCCGGCCTGAAAGTACCAGAGCTTCCCGAAAAAGCCAGCTTCGTCGTCACCGGCGTCAACGGCGAATGGCGCCGCATCGTCATACCCTTGAACTTGATGCCCGGCATCAGCGACTGGAGCAATCTCAGCGAGCTGGTCATTGCTTTCCAGTCGCGCCGCTCCTCCTCCGAGAAAGGCACTTATTTCATCGACGACATCGCCCTGATCAAAACGGGCAGGCCGGGACCCAGCGCCAGCGACCGGGTCGAGTCGCCAATCAAGCAGGCCTGGGAGAAGTCGCTGGGCGGCGCCGAGGCAGCAAAACCCTATATCAAGGCGCGGCTGGCTGGCTGGCCTACGCAGACATTGGTCGATGGCAAGACCTTGCCGGCGAGTGAGCGCGAGTTCCTGACGCGTGTCGCACAAGATACTTGGCGCGGCCTCGACGCCCTCACCGATAAGGTCCACGGCCTGCCTCTGGATAACGTCGTGTTCGGCGACAGCGCGCCCTCGCTCAGCAATCCCCGCATCGGCGATTATACCAGCGTGACCAACATCGGCTTTCACCTGATCGCCATCGTATCGGCTCACCGACTCGAGCTCATTAGTGCAGAGCAGGCACTGGACAGACTGCGCACCACCTTGAGCACGCTGGAAAGCCTTGAAACCTATCAGGGTTTTTTCTACAACTATTACGACACCACGTCGCTGGAACGCACCAGTAATTTCATTTCATTCGTCGATTCTGCCTGGCTGACGGCCGGGCTGATCGTTACCCGGATGGCCTTCCCCGAGCTGCATGAGCGCTGTAGCCGGCTGATCGAACAGGGCGACTACGGCTTTTTTTACGACCCCGTCACGCAGCAGATGTCCCATGGCTATTATGTCAACCTGGCTGCCCCGGCCAGCTATCACTATGGCGCCCTCTATGCCGAATCGCGCCTCGGCAGCCTGATCGCCATCGGCAAGGAGGACGTCCCGGAGGTGCACTGGTTTCGCATGGATCGCACCTTCCCCGCCGGCTTTACCTGGCAGACGCAAGCGCCGCTGGAGCGTAAGCTGAAAGCCAATGACAAGTATCAGTGGACCGGCGGCTATTACGAATGGAAGGGCATTCGTTACGTGCCTTCCTGGGGCGGCAGCATGTTCGAGGCCTTGATGCCGGTGCTGCTGCTGGATGAGCAGAAATACGCGCCCGCCAGCCTGGGACTCAACGGTAAAATTCATGCCGAGATCCAGCGCCGCTATGCAGCCGAAGAGCTCGGCTATCCAGTATGGGGCATGTCGCCCAGTTCAACCCCGGGGGAAGAAAAATACTTTGAATATGGCGTAAAAGTGTTGGGTTCGCTGGGTTATTACGCCGGTGCGGTGACCCCGCACGCAGCGGCGTTGGCTCTGCTGGTGACGCCCGATGCCGCGCTCGCCAATCTGCGCCAGCTGGCGGAGCGTTACCACATCTACGGAGAATACGGTTTTTATGATGCCGTCCAACCAGTGACGGGCCAAGGTGCGTACAAATATCTCTGTCTCAACCAGGCCATGCTGTTCATCGCGCTGGCCAATCATCTCAGCGACCGCACCATCCAGAAGCTTTTTGCCTCCGATCCTATCGTGCTCAAGGCACTGCCGGTGCTGGGCCAGGAAAATTTCTTCGACTAGCGCATTGCTGCCGGAGTGGTCCAATTGCGATGGCCGCCGTGGAATTTCAGCACATCGAGAAGGTCTATGCGAACGGCGTGCGCGCGCTCAGCGACGTAAATCTGGGTATCGCTGATGGCGAGCTGATGGTGTTCGTCGGCCCGTCGGGCTGCGGCAAGTCCACGTTGCTGCGGATTCTGGCTGGCCTCGAGCAGCCGACGCAGGGAAACCTCATCATCGACGGGCGCGACGCCGCTCGCCTGACGCCACAGGAACGCAACGTCGCGATGGTTTTTCAGGATTATGCGCTGTATCCTAACATGACCGTGCGCGGCAATCTCGAGTTTCCGCTGAGGATGCGCCGCTGCTCCCGCGCCGAGATGAGCGCGCGAATCACTCGGATCGCCGAGCTTCTCGGCATGGCAGAACTGCTCGATCGGCTGCCGAAACAGTTGTCCGGCGGCCAGCGCCAGCGCGTCGCGATGGGCCGGGCGCTGGTTCGCGAACCGACCGTCTTCCTGCTCGATGAACCGTTGTCGAATCTGGATGCCAAGCTGCGCGTGCAGGTGCGGGCGGAAATCGGCGAGCTGCAGCGGCGCATGCAAGCGACGATGGTATACGTCACTCACGACCAAGTGGAAGCGATGACCCTGGGCGATCGGATCGCCGTGCTGAACAAGGGAGCATTGCAACAGGTGGCGCCGCCGAAAGAGCTCTACGATCGGCCTGCCAACGTCTTCGTCGCCGGTTTCATTGGCAACCCCCCCATGAACCTGTTTCCTACGCGTCTGACCCTCGATGCGACTGGCCGACTGAGGGTTACGCTGGGGAACGAAAGCTTGGCCGTTCCCGGTGAACCCGGCACCTATCAACACTTAAACCGCTGGGTGGAGCAACCGCTGATGGGCGGCATTCGGCCGGAAGGCCTTGCGCTCGCGCCGGAAGGTATGGCAGGCTTCCGGGCGACGCTCGCGGAGGCGGAATATCTCGGCCACGAGACCCTGCTGCACCTGCGCACTGCCGCAGGCGACGCGGCGAACCGCGCCATCGCGCTGGTGGCTCGACTCCAGGGGATGCACGCATTCGTCAAGGGATCGAGCATTTGCCTGCAGGTCGACATGAGTCAGCTTTATCTGTTCGAAAATACAGGCGCGGCGCTACCGCAACGGGGAGCCGCGGGAACTGATGCGGTGGCTTTGGGCTCCACGCCGCGACGGGAAGCATAAGCGCATGACGGATGACAGCATTTTTCCAGCCGATTTTTTCTGGGGCGCCGCGACCTCCGCGTACCAGATCGAAGGCTCACCCCTGGCGGACGGCGCCGGGCCGAGCATCTGGCATCGCTTTTCGCATACGCCGGGACGGACTCACAGCGGCGATACTGGGGATACCGCCTGTGACCACTATCGCCGGTACGAGATGGACATCGCCTTGATGCAAAGGCTCGGGCTCAACGCCTACCGCTTTAGCATCTCCTGGAGCCGGGTACTGCCCGAAGGCCGCGGCAGGCTCAACGCACAGGGCTTGAACTTTTATGAGCGGCTCGTGGATGGCCTGCTGCGGCGCGGCATAGAGCCTTTCGTGACGCTTTATCACTGGGATCTGCCTTTGGCGCTCGATGAACTGGGCGGCTGGCTGAACCGGGATATCGCTCATTGGTTCGCGGATTACGCCCAGCTCCTGTACCGCGCGCTCGGTGATCGGGTCAGGTTGTGGACGACCTTGAATGAGCCATGGGTGGCTGTCGCTGAGGGCTATCTCTCCGGCCTGCACGCGCCGGGCCACGCCAGCCTGGCGGAAGCGCCGCGGGCAACGCACAATTTTCTGCGGGCGCATGGGTTGGCAGTGCAGGCGTATCGGGCAGAGGGCAGGGGCCAGATCGGTCTGGTGGTCAATCTGGAGCCCAAATATCCGGTTTCGGCCAAGCCCGAGGACCAGGAAGCGGCAGCACGAGCGCACGCCTACATGAATCGCCAGTATCTCGATCCGGTGTTTTTCGGCGCTCACCCACGACGAATGCGGGAGATTTTTGGCGCTCACTGGCCCGAATTTGCGGACGCGGACATGCGGTTGATTCGGCAACCGATCGATTTTCTCGGCGTCAATTACTACACCCGTTCGGTCGTGCGCCATGATCCTGCAATCGTGCCGACCTATGCCGGCAGCGTGCGCCAGAGCGGGAGCCGTTACACCGAAATGGGTTGGGAAGTCTACCCGCAAGGACTGATCGATACGCTGTTGTGGCTGTGCAATCGCTATGGCACGATACCGCTCTATATCACCGAGAATGGCGCCGCGTTTGCCGATCCCCCGATTACGGACGGGCGGGTGCACGATCCCTTACGGGTGGATTATCTTCACCGCCATCTTCGCGCCGTGCGGGAGGCACAGCGGCAAGGGGTCGATGTACGCGGCTATTTCGCCTGGTCGCTGCTGGATAATTTCGAGTGGAGCTATGGCTACGGCAAGCGCTTCGGCCTCATTCACGTCGATTTCACGACGCAACGGCGCATCTTCAAGGACAGTGCCCGCTTTTATCGTGAAGTTATCCAGGCGCGCGGTGCGGTGCTTGGACAGCAGGGCTCTGCAGATTCCCCGGCGTAGTCATCCTCATGCGCGGGTGTCTGGAAGCAGGTCTCCAAGGACTTGGCCGCGGAGGCGGACAACCGCGATGATCGACAGCACCATAAAGGGCCAGAAACACGGCGGTCGTTCTCCTCCAATGCACCTGCAAAGTTCGACGTCACTGCGGCTCTACCAAACGCGCCACTTGATTAAGGCCTTGCCCACGCAGACTGCCAGGAGAACCCAATGAACTTGAGCGATACCGGCCCTGAGTTCTGGGCGCCTCGCGCCCAGGCCGTACTCCGCATCGTGACCGCC
>CADDZF010000120.1 GCA_902812445.1 Methylococcaceae bacterium
CTGCAGGACATCGGCATGACCATGCACCCGCCGATGCTCTACATGGGTTACGTAGGGCTTTCCGTCGCCTTCAGCTTCGCCATGGCCGCCTTGCTCGGCGGTTCGCTCGATTCCGCCTGGGCGCGCTGGTCGCGTCCCTGGACGCTGGTGGCCTGGGTTTTTTTGACTTTCGGCATCACGCTCGGCTCGTGGTGGGCGTATTACGAACTCGGCTGGGGCGGCTGGTGGTTCTGGGATCCGGTGGAAAATGCCTCGTTCATGCCCTGGCTGGTGGGAACCGCGCTGGTACATTCCCTTGCGGTGACGGAAAAGCGCGGGGCCTTCAAACCCTGGACGGTGCTGCTGGCGATCTTCGCGTTTTCCCTGAGCCTGCTCGGCACCTTCCTGGTTCGCTCCGGCGTATTGACCTCGGTGCACGCCTTCGCCTCCGATCCCGCGCGCGGCCTGTTTATCCTGATTTTTCTCGCCGCCGTGGTGGGCGGCTCTCTGTTGCTCTACGCGATTCGCGTTCCCGCCGTCAAAGATAACGCCCATTATCATTGGCTTTCGAAGGAAAACCTCCTGTTGCTGAACAACGTCCTGCTGGTCACCGCCGCCGCCAGCGTCCTGCTGGGCACGCTTTACCCGCTGGTTCTGGACGCCCTGAACCTGGGCAAGATATCGGTCGGCCCGCCCTATTTCAGCAGCGTGTTCGCGCCACTGGTGGCGCCGGTATTTCTGCTGGCCGGGCTCGCGCCCCTGTTCGCCTGGCGGCAGGCGAACCTGAGAAAAGTGTTCCGCCCCTTGCGCTATGTCTGGATCGCCTGTCTATCACTTGGCGCGCTCGTAACCGCCGTTCTGTTCAGGCCCGTCGAGATTGCCGCGGTGGCGGGCGTTTCCATGGCGCTCTGGCTGTTCGCCACGGCGATGCTGACGCTGTACTCCCGGGCGCGCCTGCGAACATCGCTATTGCAAGGCTTGCGCGCGCAATCCCGCAGCGTCTACGGCATGACGCTGGCGCACACGGGACTCGCCGTGTTCCTGATCGGCGTGGTGGTATCCGGTCATTACAGCGAGGAAACAACGGTGCGTCTGGCGCCCGGCGAAGCGGTGATGCTGGGCGGCTACAGTTTCCGGTTCGCCGGCGTCAAAACGCTGGACGGGCCCAATTACCGGGCGATGGAAGGCCAGTTTCACGTTCACCGGGGCGAGCGGGAGATCGCCGAGCTGCACCCGCAAAAGCGTTTTTACCCTGTCCAGCGCAACACCATGACAGAAGCCGCCATCGATGCTGGTCTGTTCCGCGATCTCTATGTCGCGCTGGGCGAGCCGATGGACGGGGGCGCCTGGGGCGTTCGGGTCTATTACAAACCCTTCATCCGCTGGATTTGGTTTGGCGGTCTGCTGATGGTCACCGGCGGGCTAATGTCCGCCAGCGATCGGCGCTATCGCCTGGTTTCCAGCCTGGCGGACGAGCGCCATGGCGAACTGGGTTACGGAAAGCCGGCCTCGGGATGATGGGAGAACTTACGGCGAAGACCCTCAGACACTAGAATCACGACTCGAGACCCTATGCGCTACCTGGTGCCGCTGGCCATTTTCATCGTCCTGGTCATCTTTCTTGGCGTCGGCCTGAAAATGGATCCGCGGGAAGTTCCTTCACCCTTGATCGGCAAGCCGGCGCCGCGGTTCTCCCTGCCGCAGGTGGTAGATGCCGACCAAGCCATCAGCAGCGAAGCGCTGAAAGGCCAGGTCAGCCTGCTCAACGTGTGGGCATCCTGGTGTGCATCCTGCCGACAGGAACATCCGCTGCTGCTCGATTTAGCCAGGCGGAATGTGGTGGCGATCTATGGCCTGAATTATAAGGATCAGCGCGAAGACGCGCTGGCCTGGCTCGCGCAGTTCGGCAATCCTTATCAGACCAGCGCCTTCGACGCGGACGGCAAGATCGGCATCGATTGGGGCGTCTATGGCGTGCCGGAAACCTTTTTGATCGATCGGCAGGGCATCATCCGCTACAAACAGACCGGCCCTCTGACCGAAGCGATTATCCAAGAAAAACTGCTGCCCTTGATCGAGGAGTTGCAGAAGCAGGGCCAAGCATCATGAAGTACTGGTTTTTGACGCTTTTGATCCTGCTGCCGTTTGCGGGCACTGGCATGGACGTCAGGCGTTTTGACGATGCGCAAAAACAGCAGCGCTACGAACATCTGATCGAGGAGCTGCGCTGTCTGGTGTGCCAGAACCAGTCGCTGGCGGATTCCAGTGCGCCCTTGGCGCAAGACTTGCGCAATGAAGTCTATCACATCATCGAAAGTGGCAACAACGATGAGGAAGCAATTCGATTTCTGGTGCAGCGCTACGGCGATTTCGTGCTCTACCGCCCGCCTTTCAGGCTCAGTACCACGTTGCTGTGGCTCGGGCCGTTTGCCTTGCTGATCGCCGGAGTTCTGTGGCTGTGGCGACTGGCCCGGCGGCGCAGCGCGATGAACCCGGTCGAGCTGAGCGCCGAGGAGCAACAGCGCCTCCAGCAACTGAAGAAAGAAATCGGACCCTAGCCTCTGCGATGCTGTTATTCTGGATTTTGGCGATCATCCTGCTGATCATCGCGTACAGTTTTTTCGCGCCTTCCTTGTTAAACCGACCCCCTGAGGACAAACCGCAGCGAGAGCGGCTCAACCTTCTTATCCACAAACAGCGGCGGCGTGAGCTGGAACAGGAATACCCACAACCAGGCGAAAGTCAGGAGGACTATAAAAATCTCACCGCCGAACTGGACAAGGACTTGTTGAACGATTTGTCGAACGCACGAAAAACTGGTCCTCGAAACCCGTCGCAGGGACGCTGGCTGGTCATCGTCGCGCTGGTCTTGTCTCCCTTGATCGGGTTCGTAGTGTACGCGGGACTGGGCCGGATGGACCTGCTCGGCCGGCAGCAGGCCGCTTCGGGACAGGCGGCGGACGAGGCGGCCGATATGCAGGCCAGCATCCAGCAATTGGCCAAGCGCCTGGAAGCCAATCCTGCCGATCTGCAGGGCTGGCTGCTGCTCGGCCGTTCCCTGGAGGCCATCGGTCAGCCGGATCGGGCGGTGACCGCCTACGAATTCGCCCAGAAGCTCGCGCCGGACGAGCTCAATATCAAAGCCTTCTACGCCCAGGCGCTGGCGGGAGCCAATCACGACCGCCTGGCAGGCAAGCCGGCCGAGATCATCGCCGGCATTCTGGCCACCGACCCCAACCACAAAACGGGCCTCTGGCTGGCGGGCCTTGCGGCAGCGGAGCAGGGCAAAACGGCGGAAGCGGTCGCCTACTGGCAGCGCCTCAAGGCGCAGTTTGCGCAAGACAGCGAGGAGGCCAGGCAGCTCGATGCCTACATCGCGCAGATCCAGGCCGGCCCGCCTGCTGCAGTAACGGAGACCCAGCCGCCACGAGCGGAAACACCCACGTCCAAGCGCATCCACGTCACCGTGAGCTTGGCTGAAAGCCTGAAGCGCCAAGCTTCGGCGAGCGATACGGTATTCATCTTCGCCCGCGCCGCCCAGGGCCCACCGATGCCGCTGGCGATCGCGCGGAAGCAGGTGAGCGATTTACCGGTACAGGTGACCCTGGATGATTCCATGGCGATGGCGCCCGGCATGAATCTGTCCTCCTTCGACACCATCGTCATCGGCGCGCGCGTATCTAGAACCGGCAGCGCAACGCCCGCGCCGGGCGATCTGCAGGGTTTGTCGCAGCCCACGAAAACGGCGGATCAGAGCGAGTACCGGATTCAGATCGATCAGGTCGTTCAATAAAGCATTGTTTCCACGCGAGCGGGTTTGCGCTTGCTGGCCCTACAAGTGCAAACTCCGCTCGCCTGGACGTGCGCCCAGGCAGTGCGTCTTGCTGCCGTTTCATGCCGCGAGCGAGAGCCCTGTTCGGTCGTCCCGCTGAGCGTTCGCTTGAACGCTGCCGCGCCTTTCTACGCCTCCAGCTTAAAGAATGTAGATGCTTTCGGAGCAGGCGCATATGGAGACGGGGTTGTTTTCAACCGGTTCACCGCCGAGCTGCGTTTTCATTTTATAACGGTTTGATTTTACTATTGTTTACTACCAGCCATGGTTGGCACTTTATCTGCTTCACCGGCCTGTTGACCGACCACTCGCACCAGTCCTTGGCCGAAGTGGCCGATGCCAGCCGCGTCGAACCATAAAATCGCCAACCCATCCCGACATGCCGAATAGATCGCTTTGTCTTCTCTGCATCCTCATGCTGCCGCTGCTTTCCCAGGCCTTGGCCGGCGATGCGGCGGTTCTCCCGCCCGCCACCGATGCACAGGGGAAAGAACTCTCTTTCCCGCCGGGTTCGCCGCAGCTCGCCAATCTCGAGATTCAAGCGCTCGTCGAAGTACCGGAGCCGGTCATGGAACCCCTCAACGGCAGGATCGCTTTCGATGAAAACCATACCGCGCGGGTTACATCGCCCGTCACCGGCCGGGCTCTGCGCATTGACGCCGAGATCGGCGACAAGGTAAGCGCGGGGCAGGTGCTGGTGGAACTCGATTCGCCCGATGTCGGCAGCGCCGTCGCCGAATATCGCAAGGCCGAGGTCGATTTCAATCTGAAGAAAAAAGCCCGCGACCGCGCCAGGCTGCTGTATGAGAACGGCGTGGTGGCGCGCAAGGTGCTGGAACAAGCGGAATCCGACTGCAGTTCGGCGCAGGCGGAAGTCGACCGCACCAAGCTCCATCTGAACAACCTAGGCGTGACGGAAAAGATGCTTTCTTCCGGCGAGAATTTCATGCTGCACGCCCCCATCGCTGGCATCGTCGTCGATCGCAACATCAATCCCGGCAGCGAGGTACGTCCCGATGCTCAGGAGCCGCTCTTCGTCATCACCGACCCGAACAGTGTGTGGGCGGTGGTCGATCTGCCCGAGCGCGATTTAGGCCTGGTGCACGAAGGGCAGGCCTTAGAGGTCGAAGTGGACGCCTTTCCGGACGAGCGTTTTGCGGGCCGCATACTGACGGTCAGCGAAGTGATTGATCCGCTCACGCGACGGGCGCAGGTGCGCTGCTCCGTCGACGGCAAAGGCAAGCTGCGGCCGCAGATGTACGCCCGCATCACTCTGCTGGCCGATGGCAACCGCCAAGTGATCCGTGTTCCGAACGCCGCCTTGATCACCCAAGGACTTTACACCTTTGTCTTCGTCGAAACCCAGCCCGGACATTTCGAGAAGCGCCGGGTCGAGCTGGCCCGGCAAGGGCGCGAATATTCCATCATCAAAGACGGTCTCAAGGCGGGCGACCGGCTGGTGAGCGCAGGAGCGCTATTGCTTGATGCGGAACTCGCCGGCGGGCAGTAAAGCCTGACCGCCTGCCCAAAGGCCTGATTTCCGACCCCCCACATTCCTGATCCTCATGCTGGAAAAACTCATCACCTTCGCCCTGCAGCAGCGCGTATTCGTATTGGTCGGCGTCGTCGTACTCGTCATCGCCGGCGCGGTGGCGCTGCAAAACCTGCCGATCGAGGCGTTCCCGGACGTCGAGGACGTGCACGTGCGCATCGTCACGCAAGTGCGCGGACAGGCGCCGGAAGAGGTGGAGCGTAGCGTGACCATCCCCATTGAGCACGCGATGAGCGGCGTGCCCCACCTGATGCAAATGCGCTCGGTCTCGATCACCGGGCTTTCGGTCATTACCCTGACTTTTTCCGACCATACCGATGACTATTTCGCTCGCCAGCAAGTGCTGGAGAAACTGCAGAACGTCGACCTGCCGTCCCAGTATCGGCCCGAACTTGCACCGTTGACCACGGCGGTCGGCGAGATTTACCGCTATCAGGTCGAAGCACCTCCGCAGATGGCGCCGCACGATGTGCGGGCGATCCAGGACTGGCTGATCAGGCCGCAACTGCGCACCGTACCCGGAGTGGCTGACATCACCAGTTTCGGCGCCGCGCTCAAGCAGTACCAGGTGCGGCTCAATCCCTATCTGCTCAAGAAATACGAGCTCACTATCGATCAGGTCTACCAGGCGCTGTCGAGCAACAGCGCCAATACCAGCGGCGGTCTCCTGCCGCGCGGCGATGAAATGCTGGTGGTGCGCGGCATCGGCCTGTTCAGAGGCCTGGACGACATCGCTCAGACCGTGATCACTTCACGCGAAGGCAAACCCATTCTGGTCGGCGATGTGGGAGAGGTCGCCGTCGGCGACAGTCCCCGTTCCGGCATCGTGGCGTTCAACGAACACGATGACGTGGTGGAGGGCATCGTGCTGATGACCAAGGGCCAGAACCCGGCCAAGGTGATCGAAGCGCTGCGGGAAAAGATCGCCGAGGTCAACCCGAAGCTGCCCACCGGCGTCCGCATCGTACCGTTCTACGACCGCACCAGCCTGATTCAGCACACGGTGCACACGGTGACCGAAAATCTTGCCATCGGGGCGAGCCTCGTCGTCGCCATCCTGGTCCTGTTTCTGCGCGACTGGAAAGCCGCGTTGATCGTCGCCTCGGTGATCCCGCTCTCGCTGCTGTTCGCCTTCATCGTCATGGATTGGCGCGGCGTGTCGGCCAACCTGATCTCCCTCGGCGCGGTCGACTTCGGCATCATCGTCGACAGCGCAGTCGTGCTGGTGGAGGCACTGATGGTGCGCTTGACGCGCGCACGGATGGACGCCTCGCCGCAGCACCAAAGCTATGGTCACCGCCTGCACGCCCTGAAGACCACCGCCATCGAGATGGGCCATCCGATCCTCTTTTCCAAGGCCATCATCATCCTCGCTTTCCTGCCGATCTTTACCTTCCAGCGGGTGGAGGGAAAAATCTTCTCGCCGATGGCCTTCACCCTAAGCTTTGCGCTGCTGGGTGCGATTCTGCTTACTCTGACATGGGTACCCGCATTGCTGAGCTACACCATGAAATACCAAGGCATGGAGGAAAAACACGCCGGCTGGATGCACGCGCTGCAGCGTGGCTATCGCCGCCTGCTGGCCGCAGCGGCGAGATTCCGCCTGCCCGTGATCGGCGCATCCATGGCGGTGCTGGCCATCGCGCTGCTTCTGGCTCCGCGCCTCGGTAGCGAGTTCCTGCCGCGGCTCGACGAGGGCAATATCTGGCTGACCATCGCCCTGCCGCCATCGACCAGCCTGTACAAGACCAAGGCGGTCGAGCGGCAAGTGCGCGACATGCTGCGCAGCTTTCCGGAAGTCGGCAACATTGTCAGCCACGTCGGGCGCCCCGATGATGGTACCGATCCCAAAGGTCCCAACAACATGGAAATCCTCGCCGATCTCAAGCCAAAAGCCACCTGGCGGTATCCCGACAAGGAGCAGCTGATCGATGCCATGTCGCGGAAAATTCATAGCCTGCCGGGCGTGCCGACCAATTTTTCGCAGGTGATCCAGGACAACGTCGAAGAAGCGCTGAGCGGAGTGAAAGGCGAGATTTCGGTAAAAATCTTTGGCCGCGACCTGACGATTCTCGAAGACAAGGCAAAACAGGTCGTCAAGGTGCTCGCTGGCATCCCCGGCGCGACCGACGTTGCGGCCATTCCCATCAGCGGCAATGCCGAGCTCGACATCGCCGTCGATCGGGCCCGGCTTTCCCGCTACGCGCTCACCGTCGAGGACATCAACGCCACGCTGCAGACGGCAGTCGCGGGGTTTGCGGCCAATGCCTTCTACGAGGGCGACAAACGCTTCGACGTGACGCTGCGCCTAGACACCGCCTACCGCGATTCGGTGGACCGCATCGCCGACTTGCCGATCGCCTTGCCGCAGAATGCCGGCACGATCCCCCTGTCCGCGATCGCCGACATCGACGTCCGCCAAGGTGCCTCGCGCATCAGCCGCGAGGGCGTGACGCGCAATGCTTCAGTGAAAGCCAACCTGATCGGACGCGATCAAGGAGGCTTCGTCCGCGAAGCGATGGCCAAGGTTGCCAACACGGTCAGGCTGCCGCCTGGCTACAGCCTGCTGTGGGGCGGTCAGTTCGAGAATCAGGAGCGCGCCGTCAAGCGCCTCAAAGTCATCGTGCCGCTCAGCGTGCTGTTGATTTTCGTGCTCCTGTTCTGGGCTTTCCGCTCGATCAAGAACGCACTGTTGGTGTTGCTGATGGTGCCGTTTACGCTGATCGGAGGGCTCGCAGGACTCGCCCTTGCCGGACTGCATCTGTCGGTATCCGCCGCCGTGGGCTTCATCGCCCTGGCCGGGATTTCGGTGCAGAACGGCGTCATCATGGTCGAGCAGATACGGTCCCTCATCCGCAACGGCAACCGCCTGGGAGACAGCATTCTCGATGGCGCGGTCAATCGTCTGCGCCCGGTGTTGATGACCGCCCTGATGGCAGGGTTCGGGCTCCTGCCCGCCGCGCTTTCTCACGGAATCGGTTCGGAAACCCAGCGTCCTTTCGCCGTGGTCATCGTCGGCGGACTCGTGACGGCGACTTTCTTCACGCTGCTGTTATTGCCGCTGCTGTTTCCCTATTTGACCGATGAAGCCGGCGCTTGACCGTCAGTCTTCCCTTCCTCCGCCAGCGCCACGGCTGGCAGATCAAGGGCCAGGAAACCGCCACGCTCCAGCGGGCGGGGCGGCGGAAGGAACCCGTTTTCATCGCCGCACTGCCGCGCCGGCCCTGTAACGCGCCGGTTGCAGAAATCTAAGGATTGACTCCTTGCTCTTTCGCCGGTTCTTTCGCTGCGCCCCGATCTTCCGTTTGCGGATTTTCTGGCGGGCCTTGCCCGGCGGTTCGGCC
>CADDZF010000121.1 GCA_902812445.1 Methylococcaceae bacterium
CAAGAAGAAACGCTAAGAGATCATCGTCGAGGTGGTGGACCGTCAGTATGCCGAAAAAACCGCCATGATAGGTGGTGAAGTCATGCGCCATTTTGAAAAATCGGTCATGCTGCAAACGCTGGATAACCACTGGAAGGAACATCTTGCCGCCATGGACCATTTGCGTCAGGGGATTCATCTTCGCGGCTATGCGCAGAAGGATCCCAAACAGGAATATAAACGCGAAGCCTTTGAAATGTTCACTTCCATGCTGGATGCGATAAAACACGAGGTGGTCAGTATCGTTTGCAGGGTCCAAGTGCGCGCAGAGGAAGACATTCAGGTCATGGAGGAACACAACCGAATACCAGAAGAGGTGCATTACGAACACGCCGAGGCCAGTGCCTTTGCCGCGGAAGCCGAGGAAGAGGCCAAACCGAAAGAGCCGGCCAAACCTGCTCCATTCATTCGCGAGAGCCGCAAGATCGGCCGCAATGAGCCTTGTCCTTGCGGCTCCGGCAAGAAGTACAAGCAATGTCACGGCAAGCTCCAGTAGCTCGGCGGCTTGATCGATATAGCCTGCTGCGAATAAAGCTATTTCAAGCCACTGGCGATGATCGACACGTCTTTGAATTTGCATCGCGTCGCGGGCATTAAGCTAGGTACCGCTTGCGCTGGCATCAAGCGGCAAGACCGCGACGATGTTGCCGTCATCGAACTGGAAGAGGGATCGGTCGTTGCCGCGGCCTTCACGCAGAACGCCTTCTGTGCGGCGCCCGTGATCGTGTCCCGAAACCATCTGGCGCATACTCCGCGCTGGCTGGTCATCAATTCGGGCAATGCCAATGCCGGCACCGGGAGCCGGGGACTTGAAGATGCGGAGAGAGTTTGCGCAGCGTTGGCTGCCCTACGCGGAGGCAACCGCGAACAAGTGCTTCCTTTCTCGACCGGCGTCATTGGCGAATACCTCCGCGTGGCTAAGATCGAGCAGGTGTTGCCCCTCGCTCTAGGCGCGCTCTCGGACAGCGCTTGGGACCTCGCGGCGCGCGCCATCATGACGACAGATACCCGTCCCAAGGGGGTCAGCAAGCAAGTGGTCCTCGATGGACAGACAATCACCATTACCGGGATCGCGAAAGGATCGGGCATGATAGAACCCAATATGGCGACCATGCTGGCCTTTATCGCGACGGACGCCAGACTCTCGGTCGACCTTCTGCAAAGCTGCCTGCTCGATGCGGTCGATCAATCCTTCAACTGTATTACCGTGGATGGCGATACCTCGACAAACGATGCCTGCGTGTTGATGGCGACTGGCCGCGCGCAAGCGCCGATCATCGAGCAGGGCAGTCCAGCCTACCGCGATTTTGCCCGGGGCGTACAAGCGGTCTGCAGCGAGCTGGCTGAAGCGATCGTGCGGGATGGCGAAGGCGCCACAAAACTGATCCGTATCGGCGTGGAGACGGCTGCCAGCGAATCAGAAGCGCGACGGGTGGGCAAGACGATCGCTCGTTCGCCCCTAGTGAAAACTGCCTTTTTCGCCAGCGATCCGAACTGGGGCAGGATTCTCGCAGCGGTCGGACGGTCGGGCTGCCCCCAACTCGACATCGGTCAGGTCTCGATCTGGCTGAACGATGTTTTGATCGTCGAAAAGGGCGAGCGCGCCGAGAGCTACACCGAAGAGGCCGGACGCGCCGTCATGGCGCAGCATGAAATCACGATCCGTGTTGGCTTGTGCCGCGGCCCCGCCCGCCAACAGGTGGTCACCTGTGATTTCTCTTATGACTACGTCCGCATCAATGCGGAGTATCGGACGTAAACGGCTCGCTTGGCTGCCACATTTCTCGATTTAACTGCACGATGGCTTTCTCAGACGAGCTCCACGTCGCCGTCGGCGTGGTCAGTAATCCGGCGGGCGAAGTGCTGATCGCGCAGCGTCGCGCCGATGTCCATCAGGGCGGTCTTTGGGAGTTTCCGGGAGGCAAGGTCGAGCCGGGTGAGAGCGTGCGAGACGCATTGCGGCGGGAGCTTAAGGAAGAACTCGATATTTCGGTAATTACCGCCTTCCCGCTGATCAAGATCCGCCATCGCTATCCAGAGCGATGCGTGCGGCTGGAGGTGTTTCGAGTCCGCCAATTCAGCGGCACGCCATGGGGACGGGAAAACCAGTCTGTGGTCTGGACGCCGGTGGATAAGCTGAAAGACTTTGCTTTTCTATCAGCGAACCGGTCTATCGTGACCGCTGCCCGCCTGCCGGATTACTACGCCATCCTGGATGCGCCAACCGGTGATTTGATAGAGCTGCTAAGAAGGCTCGACAATTTTCTGAGGATCGGAGTCAAGCTCATTCAGTTAAGGGCGAGCGCGCTTGATGCAGATCAATATCGAAAATTGGCCGAGCGGGTCGGCCAATGCTGCGCCGCGGTGGGCGTCAATCTCCTGCTCAATACCCCTATTGACGAGTTTAATCGCACCCAGGGCGCCGCTGGCATCCACCTGAGTAGCAAGCAACTTCTGCAACTGCGAGGAAGACCATTAGAAGAGAACGACTGGGTTGCAGCCTCCTGCCACAATCTTGCAGAATTGCGACGGGCAGAGCAACTGGGCATCGATTTCGCCGTACTATCGCCCGTGCTGCCTACGCTGAGCCATCCCGGGGCAGAGCCTCTCGGCTGGCAGAGCTTCGCAGACCTTGTCGATCAAACAAATATACCCGTTTACGCCTTGGGGGGATTGGCATTGACGGATCTGGAGCGAGCGCAAGAACACGGCGCGCAAGGTATTGCAGGAATCAGGGGATTTATCCAATAGTCGTCAGCGAGAGCGTCAATGATGGTCCGAGTCGGTTTCGCTTTCATTCGGAACGGGTTCGCCTGCAATGGAATAGTCCTCTGCGGCCCAGCCGCCCAAGTCGATCAATTTACAGCGTTCGCTGCAAAAAGGTTTGAATGGCTGATCTTTCGTCCAGGCGACCGGCTTTCCGCATCGGGGACATTTGACGCGTTGCAATGGGTTCGGTGACATCGTGTTTCGATCAGAAAGTACAACGGGTGAGTTCGAATGAAATATCCTCGTGAGCCTGGCTCGGACGCTCGCTGGTATTGGCGGTCATAAAACGTACCGTAAATCGATGCTTGCCGCCGCTGATCTCGGCAAAATAAGGCTGCGAACGTTTCAGGCTGACACGAAGCAACTGGTACGGCACACTGTGGTCGAGCGTCTGCTGAAAGAAGCCAGCGAGGGCGCATTCCTGGCTAGGCACCGTGCTATGGCGAATGAAATTCAGCAAGAGAGTCAGCGCGGTACGTACGGTCCGAAAAATCTCGAGCCAGGATTCCAAATCCGATCGACGTTCGTTGTCCTCCTTTTCCAGCCAAAAATGATAGGCTGGCAGATCAAAAGCACACGTACCCCCGGGGATCGCACTGCGTTGTGAAATGCCTTTGAACAGATCGCTCTCCATTAGAGAAAGGCCAATCTTGCCGCTTCTGCCATAGAGTTCGGTACTGATCTGCTCAAGCTTTTCGAGCAGGCCATCGAGCTTGGCCGGGTCGATATTAGGATTCGAGCGCATTTTGGCGAGCACGCTGGAATGCCTGTCGACTTCCTTGATGATTTCCGACTTTAGGTCATTCCTGCTGAATACGGTCAGGACCTCGAGCAGGCTGGAAATCACCGCCCGGCTATCCCAGACCGTATCGCCCAGCATGAAATGATCGATCTGTTGAAAGAGCAGTTCTAGGCGCATAAAAACGCGTATCCGTTCATTCAACGGAAATTCGTAAACGACCAGATCGTTCAACTTGGCAAGCCTAGCGCCGCCGCCATGAGGCTGATTAAACTGATTTGACAAGCCATTGGCTCTAAGCATCGCAGTCATTTTGCCGGATCAATATGATTAGTCAAGATTTAACGCCTCATCGCCCTGTGCGGCGCACCGCGGGCCAGGCGGGAGAGTGAAAGGTAATACGCGTGAAGCCGCTCAACCTGGGGCACGAGCTGCTCTGGACCGACTGCGTTGAAAATGACATCATCTGCAGCCGCCAGCTTTTGCTCGCGGCTCAACTGACTATCAATGATCCGTTGGACTTCGGCGTGATCCAAATTATCCCGGGTTTTCACCCGAGCATATTGTAGCTCTACCGGGCAGTCCACCACCAAGACCCGATTGACCAGATGTCTCCTTCCGCTTTCCAATAATAGAGGAATACACAGCATGCAGTAGGGCGATACAGCGGTAGCTAGCTGATGCTGCATTTCCTCATCGACCAACGGGTGTAATATTGATTCGAGCTGCCGCCTGCGCTCGGGCGATTTGAAGACGATGTCACGCAATTCATCTCGATTCAAACGGCCGTTCGGGCCTAGAATGCTTCCGCCAAAGCGGGAAACGATGGTCCGCAGGGCCGGCTGTCCTGGCTCGACCAGTTGATGAGCGATCCGGTCGGCGTCAATGACCTTAATGCCTTTACCTTCGAACAGTCTAGCGACGGTTGTCTTGCCGCTGCCGATGCCCCCGGTTAAGCCGATTCTTAACATGTTCAAGGTAAGCTGAGATCTTCAAGCATCAGCGGCTTATCCACCAAGACTGCTGGTGTGCAGATACGCGCTGATGATTTGATCGCCCCAGAGCAGACTGATACAGCCGGCCAAGGCCAGATACGGACCGAACGCAATGGGAAGGCTGCGGTCGCGGTGGAATACGAAACTGGCTGCCGTGCCGATGACGGCTCCCAGCAGTGATGAGATGACCACGATAATGGGGACCATCTGCCAGCCCAGCCAGGCGCCCAGCATGGCCAATAGCTTGAAGTCACCATAGCCCATGCCTTCCTTGCCGGTTGCCAGCTTAAATGCATGATAGATCGACCATAGACTAAGGTAACCCGCAACGGCCCCGATAATGGCCGACGCGCTGTCGGTAAAGACGTTGAAAACGCTCAACGTAAGGCCGAGCCAAAGCATCGGCAAGGTGATCGCATCGGGCAGCAGCTGGTGATCGATATCGATAAAGCCCAGGCAAATCAGGCTCCAGCCAAATACCAGGGCGAACGGCGTCTGCCAACTTAAGCCAAACTGCCAGGCGATAAGGGCCGCCAGAATGGCGGCCAGAAGCTCCACCAGCGGATAACGGATGGGTATCCTCGTGTTACATTTTGGACAGCGCCCTTTAAGAGCGAGGTAGCTCAAAAGCGGAATATTTTCCCTTGGCGGAATGGGATTATGGCAGATTGGACAGTGCGAACCGGGAAGCATCAAATTGAACCGTTGTGGCGGTTGTTCGCTATCCGGCATGCCGAGCAATTCCTGACAATCCCTGCGCCATGCTGTTTCCATCATCAGAGGAAGCCGGAAAATGACGACATTTAGAAAACTGCCGACGATCAAGCCGAGTATCCCGACGACGGAAAACAGAAATTCAGGATAGCGTTGCAGGGCTTCGAGCAAGCTCACGATAAGCCAGATAAAGTGGCGAATTAAACCACGGAGCCGAGTTTGAAGATCGGCAGGTACATCGCGACGACCAGTCCACCAACGATGATACCGAGAAACGCCATGATCATGGGTTCAATCAAACTGCTTAAAGAATCCACCGCATTATCGACCTCTTCTTCAAAAAAGTCGGCGACCTTCTCCAACATGCTGTCGATCGAACCCGATTCTTCACCAATGGCAACCATCTGGATGACCATGTTGGGAAATAGATTGGCTTGGCGCATGGATAGTTGCAGCTGATGGCCAGTAGCAACTTCATCACGCATCCGTAGGACTGCATCCGCATAGACGATATTGCCGGTAGCGCCGGCCACCGAGCGCAGAGCCTCCACCAGCGGCACGCCAGCTGCTGACATGGTCGCCAGCGTCCGTGAAAAACGGGCTATGGCGGCTTTATTGATGATGCGGCCAATGACAGGTAGTTTAAGAACGAGCCGGTCGATGCCATCGTTGAAACCCTTTGAGCGCTGTTTGAGCATTTTCAACATAAACAAAGTAGCTCCGAGCGCGATCAGGATAACCCACCACCAGTCCTGCATGAAACGCGATAAGCCGACCACGACCTGGGTAAATGCGGGTAAATCGGCGCCGAAGCCTTTAAACAGCGCTTCGAACTGAGGGACGACGAAAATCAAAAGGATTGCCGTCACGATGAAGGCGATGACGATCACCGCCGCAGGATACGTGAGTGCTTTCTTTATTTTGCCTTTCAGCGATTCAGTTTTCTCCTTGTAGTCGGCGATCTTGTGCAGCAAGGTCTCCAGAACGCCCGCTTGCTCTCCGGCATTGACTAGATTGCAGAACAATTCATCGAAGTAAACGGGATGTTTGTTCAAGGCTTCGGTCAGCGTGCCGCCACCTTCGACGTCGTTCTTGATGGCAAGGACCAACTCTTGCATGCTGGGGTTCTCGTGTCCGCGACCCACAATATCGAACGCCTGTACCAGCGGCACACCGGCGGTTAGCATGGTGGCGAGTTGGCGACTGAAGACCGCGATATCTTTGGGTGTGACTTTTTTCTTGCGGACGCCAAACAACGGCTTGGGCTTTTTTTTGACCTTGATCGCTTTGATGCCTTGGCGGCGCAATTCTGCGCGCGCTATTGTTTCGCTGCGGGACGGCAACTCGCCTTTCATGCGGGCGCCGTTTCGGTCGGTCCCTTCCCAGTTAAACACGGTCAGCTCGCTCTTGGCCATTTGATCTAATTTCGAGTGACCCGATCGATTTCTTCCAGGCTCGTTATGCCGGTCCTGGCCTTTTCTAGCCCCGATGCGCGCAAGTCACCTATCCCTTCCGCTTTAGCCTGTTCGGCCAGCTTGATGACGTTGCCGCCTTCGAGAATCAGTTGATTAAGCGTTCCAGAAATCGGCATGACTTGGTAAATCCCGATGCGTCCTTTATAGCCTTTGACGCATTTGTCGCAGCCAACGGGTCGATAGAGCGTCAATGCATCCATTTGGTTTTCTTTGAAACCGGCTGCAAGCAAGATTTCGGACGGTAATCTCACCGCTTCCTTGCAGTGCTCGCAAAGGCGCCTGACCAATCTCTGTGCCATGATTAAAATTACCGAAGAAGCAATGTTAAACGGCGGAATCCCCATTTGCATCAAACGGTTAAGCGTTTGCGGAGCGTCGTTGGTGTGCAGGGTCGAGAGGACCAGGTGCCCGGTTTGCGCGGCCTTCACAGCGATTTCGGCGGTTTCCAGATCACGCACTTCGCCGACCATGATGACATCGGGATCCTGCCGCAGAAAAGCGCGTAAGCTTTCTGCGAAGGTCAAGCCGGTTTTGACGTTAACGTTGACCTGGTTGATGCCGGGTACGGTGATTTCAACCGGGTCTTCCGCGGTTGAGATATTCCGATCCGCTATGTTCAAGAGATTTAATCCGGTGTAAAGCGTGACGGTTTTGCCACTGCCGGTGGGCCCGGTCACGAGGATCATGCCATAGGGTTTACTGATGGCATTCAGGAAGTTTTTCTGCTGCTCGGGTTCAAAGCCGAGCTTGTCGATACCGATTTGAGCAGTAGCCGGGTCGAGAATGCGTAGGACGATCTTTTCGCCGAATAGGGTCGGACAGGTGTTGACTCGGAAATCGATAGCCCGATGCCTGGAGAGAGCCATTTTGATGCGACCGTCTTGCGGCACGCGCCGCTCGGCGATATCCATGCGCGACATGACCTTGAGCCGTGCGCAGATGCGTCCTGCCAGACTGATGGGCGGACTTGCGATCTCATTTAGCATGCCGTCGTGGCGAAAGCGGATGCGGAAGTATTTCTCGTAAGGTTCGAAATGAATATCGGAGGCGCCTTTCTTGATGGCGTCCAAGAGCACTTTGTTGACGAAACGAACGATCGGAACATCGTCAATATCGCTGTCGGCTTCTTTTTTCCGCTCATTCTCTGCCTCCGACTTGATTTCCAAATTCTCCAAATCGGCATCTAGCAAGTCCTTGATCGTCGTGTCGGCGGCATCAAGGGCCGTTTCAATCAACGCAGATAGCTTATTTTCCTCAACGATGATGCTCTCTATATTGAGGCGTGTATGAAACTTTATTTCATCCAGCGCGCGAAAATTGGTTGGGTCCGAGACGGCCATGAATAACCGATTACCGCGACGGAACAACGGCAGCATACGGTGTTGACGGATCAGTTTTTCGCTGACCAGTTTGATCGCTGCTTGATCGATGATCATCACCTCCAGATCGAATAAGGGGAGACCAAAGTCTTTTGCGACCGCGGACGCGATCAAGGCACTATCGACAATTTTATTGCCTGTCAGATAGGAGACGAGCGGCACCTTCTTCCTTAATGCATCTTCAAAGTGCATGTGCGCATCGACGTCCGTAAGGACGCCTTCCTTGACCAAGCTCTTGGCAAGTCCGCTCAGTTGGTTACTTATCGCTGTAGGCACCGAAATAACCCAATGACTGTCGGTCAAAACGGCCGGATAGACCGGAAAAAGAAGCGATTACGAGCTCGCTCGTAGATATTAGTTGATCGAACTCATTTGTCCAATCAGTTTCAAAATAGAATCAGCGAATGAATGACATAGCATTCAGTTCCACGTGGAGTGATGTATTTCGGCTTACCCGCTCAATAGAACTATGGGGTTAGCTAC
>CADDZF010000122.1 GCA_902812445.1 Methylococcaceae bacterium
CTCTATATGCCGGCCATGGTCGCGTTGTACAAAACGGACTGGGGCCAGCACTTCAAGAACCGCCTCGCACTCTCGGGCAAGCCCGCCAAGCTCATCATCGGCGCCATGATGCGTAAGCTTCTCCATGTTGCCTTCGGCGTCCTGAAGTCCGGAAAACCCTTCGATCCAACGCTTCATGGGGCTTGACTCGGATAACAGTATCTATGACCATGCCTCCATCCAGGGAAGGGGCCGTCTGCGAAATTGCTCTCCAGTACTGCAAGTGCTGGCACGATCTCTTGAGCAATCACCGTGCCGTGTTCCGTTAGAGCTTCATGTGATTGTCATCATTAGGAATTTTGATGGCTCGCGAGACGGTGCGCGACGACGGGCATTTCATGTCTGAGTGCTGCGTTTCATCTTTCGATACGCCTGAAACATCATGAAACAACGCGCCGCGGCTCGATCCGGCGCGGATCGGCCCCCAATCTCTGCACGGGACATTAATCACGCCCGTTCGCGGAGTCGCTGGCGGTGGCGAATCGAGCGGTAAAAGCTTCCGCAGCGCGGGCCAGATCTTTAGATCGAATCCAGCCAGCGGATCGTGTGCCTGCTCCACGACAGGGCGTTCATCTTGTCGGCCCATTCGGCCAGCACGAACCGTTGCGCCGCCTTTCCATCGACCAGCAGGTGATGTACCGCGGGCCGGTGCGTGTGGCCGTGAATCAGGCGCGTCACGCCATATTTCCGCATCGTCTCGACCACGGCGTTCTGGTTCACATCCATAATTTCAAATGATTTATTTCGCTTGTGAAATTGGCTGCGGAAGCGGTACCAGCGAGCGTAAAGCCGACGGATGAACAAGGGCCTGGCGAGCGCATCGCGTTTCCATGCCTCGCTGCGTACGCGGGCGCGGGCGGTCTGGTATGGAATATCATCGGTACAGAGCAAATCGCCATGGGCGATGAGGGTCGCAGTGCCGTACAGATCGATAACGGCATAATCATCCAGCAAGCTGATGCCGGTCTCGCGGACAAAGCGCTCGCCGATCAGAAAATCACGGTTGCCGTGCTGAAAATAGACGGCGGTGCCGGCATCGACGAGGACTTTAAGGCCGGTTTTGACCTGTGAGGCGAGCGGCGTCGGATCGTCATCGCCGATCCAGGCGTCGAACAGATCACCTAAAATGTAGAGGCGTTCGGCGCCGGACGCGCGCGTCTTTAGAAACTGACGGAATCGCTGGGTAGTGGCAGGTCTGTCCTGGCTCAGGTGAAGATCCGATATGAAAAGCGTTTCCGGCCTCAACGCTGTCGGCACCTGCGACTAGTCAGCAACGACACTGGCTTTCTTGATCACGATTGGCGTCTGCGGCACGTCGGTCGGCATCCCACCTCCCGAGCCCGTGGGAGTATTAGCCATCGCATCAACCACACTCATGCCTTCGACGACCTCGCCAAACACCGCATAACCCCAGCCTTGCTGGGTCGGACTCCGGTAATCCAGAAAGTTGTTGTCGACCAGATTGATGAAGAACTGCGCGCTAGCCGAATTGGGGTCCGACGTGCGCGCCATCGCGATCGTGCCTCGTTTGTTTTTGAGACCATTATTCGCTTCGTTTTTAATGGTTGCATGCGTCGGCTTCTGCTTGAAGTCCCCGGTAAAACCGCCTCCCTGCGCCATGAAGCCAGGAATAACGCGATGAAAGATGGTGCCGTCATAAAATCCGTCCTTCACATAGGTGATGAAATTCTTGGCGGTGACGGGCGCCCGTTTCTCATCGAGCTGGATGACGATGTCGCCCAAGGTAGTTTCGAGTTTAACTTTAGTCGGCTGATCAGGCATTGATTTGGTTTCCGCGGCTGCTGTGAAAATCATGAAAAGGAACAGAAGGTTGACCGTTCCTGTAGAAAAAAAACGCATCGAGCATCCCATGGGCTGTTGGGTCCTAAGCCTTATTCATTAAGCGGGATCAAATAAATACCCGGACGCTGGTTCATTCCAGATCGTACTGGTAAATGGGGTCGATCGGATAAGCCGCGTCCAGCGTGACGAGTTCCCGCAGCAAGCCGTCCCGGACGTCGTAGACCCATCCGTGCAGGACGGGCGCCTTATCGTTTTTCCACGCGTTCTGGATGATCGATGTTCCGGTCAGATTGTGGACCTGCTCGATGGTATTCAGTTCGACAAGGCGATTTAGCTTGTCTTGTTCAGTCTCGCAGCCATCCAGCTCCTGACGCTTCAGCCGATAGACATCCTTGATGTGTTTCAACCACTTATTGACTATTACCAAGTCCGGGCGCTGCTTGCTCAGGGCCGCCTTAATGCCGCCGCAGCCATAGTGTCCGCATACGATCACGTGCTTGACCTTCAGCACGTCTACCGCATACTGCAGCACGCTGAGCAGATTTCAGGCGATTCCCGACGCCACGGCGAGGGATGCCGGAGAACATCGGCGCCCCGAAGCCCGCGCGATGACCGGATACAGCGGCAGGGCGACCAGAAAGACCACTCATCCAGCCGGGATAATCGCTCCTCAAATGGCTGGCATAGTATTGAAAATATTTGTGAATCATGCAAAAGCACTCCGAGCTTTTGTTAACCGATGACGGGTCTATTCGAGCCCAGGATAGTGCAGTTTTTTACAGCAGTCGGCTCAACCTTACAAGTCCGCGCTGGATCGCATCGCGGAGGACCAGCCGGCACAGCGTTCGGACAAACAGCTCGCCCGTTGGAGAGCAGGCGTCAGGAACCGGGCGTCACCAGTATCCGCCCCATCCCGGGCGGCAACTCGAATTCAAACGGCGTCGGCAGATAGTCCAGCGGCCACTCCGGCGACACGTCGATGAGCGGCGGCGGCTTCTGGATATAGTGATAGAGGTTGGCGGCGCGGAAATGCCGGCGGTTCCAGGCATCCTTATTGAGTATGATCAACGCCTCACTTTTGTCGCGACTGTCGGCTTTCCACATCAGTAGAATCTCCGGATTGGCGTGATCGATGAGGAGCGTGTTGCTGTCTTCGAGAAAAATCGGATGGCGACTTTTGACTTGGTTGACTTGCCGGATGAAACCGGTCAGATCGACGGCCGGCGTTTCCCAGTCGCTCGGTCGCATTCTTACGACGTGCAAGCGCTTTTGAAAGCCAAACTCGAAGCCCATCGGCATCATGACGCCGCCCGAAAACAGCGCGGAGAACAGATAACGCTGTTTCATCGCAGCGATATTGCAGTGGGATTCCCGGAACAGGCGCTCGGTATCGTGGCTTTCCGGAAAACTGATCGAAGGCGCGGCGCTACGCATCAACTGGTATTGCTCCAATAACCAGGAACCGCTGAAGTCCCACCATTTGGCGCTGTTGAAGATATAGTCGAATCCCGCCAAAGCCGTTTCCCGCGTGCGTTCGGGTGAGCAGCCCAGCGTTTCGGCGACGAATACCGACTCCGGATAGTCTCGCTTGATGTCAGCGATCAGGCGGCGCCAGAATGGACTTGGCAATTGGTAGGCGGCATCACAGCGAAAGCCCGTGAAACCAAGTCCAATCAGATGAAGGACCACCTCGCGACAAAATCGATAAAGATGCTCCTTGTCCACCGAGTGTTCGTGGTCGAACTGCGCCAGATCATGCCAGACGATCTGCTCGCCATCGTGCCAGCAGGACGGGTGTGCGACGAGGCCGTTGCCATCGTGCACGAACCACTGTGGATATTGCTTGACCAACTTGGCATCAGCGGCGCAGTGGTTAATCACGAGATCGACCATCATGCGCAGGCCCAGTTTCTCCGCCGCTCGTACCGTTGCTTTGAGCTGGTCCTGCGGCGGGACGCCCGAGCGCGGAGACAGCAGGGCGGGATTGATCTGGAAATAATCTGCGATGGAGTAAAGGCTGCCGGAGCGGCCTGGTCGCTGGATGGGGTTGACAAAAATCCAGTCGAAGCCCATGGCGGCAGCGCGTTCGAGGTGCGGCTGCCAGTAACCGAAACGGCCAGCCAGGGTCGGAAACAGATTGTAGATTTTCATTCTTGGTATTTTTGTTTGGATGGACGATGGGACGATTGTAATCGTCCGGCGCCGCCCGGAAGAATCAGTTGACGTGATGGAAGCGATCAGCTCGACCGTGAGTACGGCTACTTTTCGCGAATGTAGTCGTAGATGTTGAGGTAATCCTGGCCTGGATATTTCCACGAGTAGTCGTAGTGCATGGCGTTCCTTATGAGGTCGCGGAAATGATCCGGATACTGGTAATAGCAGCTGATCGCCCGGCCCAGCGCGGATTCCAGGCCTTTATCGTCATAGTCTTTGAACACATAGCCATTGCGCTCGTTGAGCGGCTTCCAGGAATAATCCTTGTCGAACACGGTATCGGCGAGACCGCCCACCTCGCGTACGATGGGAATGGTCCCGTAGCGCATGGCGATGAGCTGCGTCAGGCCGCAGGGCTCGAAGCGGCTCGGCACCAGCATCATGTCGGCGCCAGCGTAAATCAAGTGGGACAGCTCGTCGTTGAAGCCGATTTCGAGATGACAATCCGGATTGTCGTTCAATTGATGCTTCAGGCTCCAGAAATAGCCGTTGATGCTGTTGTCCGCGCTGGAGCCCAGCAGCAGGAACTGCCCTCGCGCCTGCAGCGTATAGAACAGCGCATGGCGGATCAGCTCCAGGCCTTTTTGTGGGTCCAGGCGACCGATGAAGGCGACGATGGGTTTTTCATTATCGGCGAGCCACAAGCGCTCGCGCAGCGCGCGCTTGTCCTTGTACTTGTCGTCGATGTTGTCGGCGTTGTAGTGAAACGGAATGTAGCGGTCGATCTCGGGATTCCACACGTCATAGTCGACGCCGTTGACCACACCGCCGTATTTCGCGTGGTGGATGTGCAGCGTCGATTCGAGCCCGAATCCCTGACCTTGGTCTTTCGCTTCCGAAGCGTGCCTCGGCGATACGGTAGTGATGAAATTGGAGTAGACCACGCCGCCTTTTGTCAGATTCAGCGCATTTGGATAACGGTTATCCAGTAGCCGATCGTAATGGAGATAATACTCGGGGCGGTTCAAGCCGGTCGCCTGCAGGAGTTGAGCGCCGGTGATGCCCTGGTGCTGGAAGTTGTGGATGGTGAAACAGACGCGGGGGTGTCCCATCCCTAAAAACTTGTAGATTTCATAGAGAAACACCGGAACCAGCGCCGTCTGCCAGTCGTGGCAGTGGATGACGTCCGGCTGCTTGCCGGCTTTCAGCAGAAACTCCATGGCGGCGCGGGAGAAAAACGCAAAGCGCATGACATCATCCTTGAAGCCGCCGTAGAAGTAGCCGCGATTGAAGAAATTATCCTGCGAATGCGGCTCGATGAAAAAGCACTTGCGCCCGTGCACGAAGCCGAAATACACGCTGCAGTGAACGGCGCCGCCGTACCACGGCACCCAGAGGTCGCTGAAGGTTTCACACAGACCCCAGATATGGTCATAGCGCATGCAATCGTATTTGGGCAGAATGACTTCCACGTGATTACCGCGGTATTCGAGTTCGCGGCTCAAGCCAAACACAACGTCGGCCAGCCCGCCCACCTTGGCCACCGGGGCCAGTTCCGGCGTGATATGGACGATGAACATGGAAGGCATATGCGGCAAATCGTGCGCTTCATGGTAGTGTGAAACCGGTTCTGGCATGGGTTCGGGCGCCGGCTCGGGCTCGGGCGCTTCGACGATGGGAGGCTCCCACGTCGGAGGAGCGGGTGGTTCGGGGATGGGCAACGGTTTGGCCTCGGCAATCGGAGGCGGCGTCGATTCAGGGGGAGGCGCTGGCCGGTCCTCTGCCGGCATGGGTTGCTTGAAGGCGGCGGGAGGCGGTGCGGCGATCTTGGCCTCCTCCGATGCGCTCTTTGTAGCCGCCATCTCGCGGCTCTCCGATGCAATCGGGGGCGCCGCTAAACCGGTGCCGGAGAACGCTGCCGCGTCTTCGATCACCGCGGGCGCTCGCGTGGACGCATCGGTTTCATCGGCGCTTTCCTGATCAGCATGTCGTGGGATCGATGCAGCTTGCGATGCCGCATCGCCGTGGTTCGGCGCCTCGCCGACGCTCGTACGAGGCTCGGCGGCTTGCGCTTTGTCCTCCCGGCCGGTCGAAGTCTTGCGCGCGGGTTTTTTTGCGCTGCCGCCTTTTAGGCCACCGGACGGTAGCGTCTCGACTGCTGATGCGGGGGCGGGGGTTATCCGCTCATCCGTTGCGGGTTCCTCCAAGGGCGCGCTGGCGTTTTTCGGAGTGATGGGTTTATCTTTCTTAGGCATAGTTGTTTCTTCAGCGAGAGGAGCGCTCTGGGCGCGCTCGTGGGTGTTGTTTTGTGCGGCCTCGGCCGCTTGCGTGGGGACCCGTCTCGGTTTGACCCGGCGAGGTCTTTTTGTGGGGCGTGAAGCTTTTTTCATCGGCCTGGTCCAAGTGGAGAACGTGACTCGGGACTTGGCGGGTTGTCGAACGCGAGAAAAACCCTTATTCTTCAACCGGAGAGCATCTACGCAACGATACCGTTGGCGGGGAAGTCAGGATATTGATAGGCCGATCTCCCCGATTCGTGTGGATGCCGCGGCCTGTTCCGGACGCGCCGCTCCAAATCGATGGGTCAACGTTCGCAGTTTACCAAACAGCCGGGAATTTTCCATCTGAAAACGGCTCCGATCGTTCGGCACCGAAGCACTCCGGCTTTTGCCGGGACCGGCGATGCCGCTCGCGCGTTTTCGGTTTAAGACTGCCATGCCAACCGCCGTTCGCGAAAACCATGGTGCCGTGGTAGGCCCGTGAGGGCGCATCATTTCAGGTATCGCAAGGACGATGTGTTGGTCGATGAAGTGCGCCCAAGTCAGCACTGAGTTTTCCCTTCATTATCGTATTGATGAGCATGATCAAAACCCGTTTTGCGCCCAGCCCGACCGGTCTGATCCACCTCGGCAACGCGCGCACGGCGCTGTTCAGTGCACTGTTCGGCGAATCGTTCCTGCTGCGGATTGAAGATACCGATCAGGAGCGCAGCCGCCCACAGTTTATCGCCGATCTCATGGAGGATTTGCGCTGGCTCGGCCTGCACTGGGATGAAGGCCCCGAAACCGCCGAGCCGTGCGCGGACTATTTTCAGTCGCGCCGCGGCGAGGTTTACCGGCGCTACTACGACCTGCTGGAACAACGCTCGCTCGCCTACCCCTGTTTCTGCACGCCAGGTGAGCTGGAGATGGCCCGCAAGGCACAACTCAACGCGGGCCAGCCGCCGCGGTACTCGGGCAAATGCGCGCGCCTGACCCGAAAGGACATCGCCGAAAAGCTACGCCAGGGCATGCAGCCGACGCTGCGCTTCCGTGTGCCGAAGGAGCACGTGGTCGAGTTCCACGACAGGGTGCGCGGAGTCCAGGTCTTCAACACCGCCGACATCGGCGACTTCATCATACGGCGTGCCGATGGCAGCGCCGCGTTCTTCTTCTGCAACGCCATCGACGATGCGCTGATGGGCGTGACCCATGTGCTGCGCGGTGACGATCACCTGAGCAATACACCCCGCCAGATCCTGGTTCTCGAGGTGCTACAGCTTCCGCTTCCCGAATACGCCCACATCTCGCTGCTCCTGGGTGATGACGGCGCGCCCCTGTCCAAGCGCAACGGCAGCCGCAGCCTCAATCAATTGCGCGAGGAAGGCTATCTGCCGCTGGCGGTGATCAACATGCTGGCCCGCCTGGGACACCATTATGAGAGCGCGCAGGTCATGAGCTTCCAGGCGCTCAAGCGGGATTTCGACCTCGCGCACCTTAGCAAGTCGCCGGCGCGATTCGATATCGCCCATCTCAAGCACTGGCAGCAGGAAGCGGTCAGGACAGCCGAGCTGGAGACCTTGTGCGACTGGCTGGGCGCCGAGACGCGAGTGCTGATCCCGGATGATCGGCGGAACGATTTCATCGACATCGTGCGGAGTAACTGCACCTTTCCGGCGGAGGCCCACGAGTGGGCGAAAATCCTCTTCAGTGATGAGCTCGAAAGGAGCGCTGAGATGACGCGCATTCCCCGCGCCGCCGGCGAGACCTTCTTCCTGCACGCGATCGACGCAGCGAACCGGGCGCCCGGCGATTTCGCCGCTTTCATCGGCGAGCTGAAAAAGACTTCCGGCGCCAAGGGCAAACAGCTGTTCCAGCCGTTGCGGGCGGCTCTGACCGGCCGCCTGGACGGTCCCGAAATCGCCCGCATCTATGCCTTGCTGGACCCGCATCGCCTCGAGCGGCGCCTGGCCGAATTCACCTACCCGTCCTTATAGAGAAATGCTGAGAATCTACAATGCGCTGACGCATCGAAAAGAGGATTTCCACGCGATCGAGCCGGGCAAGGTGCGCCTCTACGTGTGCGGCATGACGGTTTACGATTACTGTCACCTGGGGCACGCGCGCGTCATGGTGGTGTTCGACATGGTCGTGCGCCATTTGCGGCGCTTGGGCTATCAGGTGACGTACGTGCGCAACATCACCGACATCGATGACAAGATCATCCGGCGCGCTGCTGAAA
>CADDZF010000123.1 GCA_902812445.1 Methylococcaceae bacterium
TTCAACCGCTCGTTCGGGTTCAGCGCTTTCATGGATGACGGACGGCGCCGAGCGGGTTTCGCCTGCGCCTATGGTCAGCAAGTCCCACACCAGCAGCGCCATTCCCACGGCCGTCACCAGACCGAAAGCAAAGCGCCAGAACATCGCCTGCTGGAACCATGGATGCGTCTGGGCCGCGAAGTAGCCCGACCACGTCGATCCTTCCACCGCACGTTCGATGAACGACTGCTCGTAGCCGGCGATCAGCAGGGCGATCGTCATCCCGATCACGCCGAGATTGAGCAGGGCGAGCGACCATTTCCACTTCCAGCCGTTATCGACAAGGCCCGCCCCCATCCAGACGTTGCCGCGCCATTTCTGAATGGCCAGATAAAAAAAGGCGATGTTGATTGTCGCATACGCGCCGAAAAAGGACAGGTGACCATGCGAGGCCGCCCATTGGGTGCCGTGGGTATAAAGATTGATCTGCGGCAGCGTATGCATGAAACCCCATACGCCCGCTCCAAAAAAATTGCCGAACGTGTGAGCGATGATCCAAGCCAGTGCCGGATGGTTGGTGCTCTTGAAATGGTGCACGCCGGAGTCATAGACCGAATGGACGACCATCGCGACCAAGGGCACCGGCTCCAGGGCGGAAAAGAAACCGCCGATGGAAAGCCAGTAATCGGGGGTACCGATCCAGAAATAATGGTGTCCTAGCCCGAGGATGCCCGAGCCGAACATCAGCGCGACCTCGATATACAGCCAGGTCTGTACGATGTTGCGGTGCACACCGAGGAGCTTCATCAGACTCCAGGCCATGATAGCGCCGACCAGGACCTCCCAGGTGGCCTCGACCCACAAGTGTATCACCCACCACCACCAATATTGATCGATCGTGATATTGGTGACGTAGAATGTGCCGGCGAGATAGAGGCCCGCCAAGGCGACTAAATCGAGCGTCAGGACGCCCGCGATGCCGGACCAGCGGCCTTTCGTAAATGTGGCCGCGACATTATAGAAGAACACCAGCATTACTAGGACGATGCCGATGTCGGCCCAGCGTGGTGCCTCGATGTATTCGCGCCCCTCGTTGATGAACCAGAGCGTCCAGTCGTTGCCCGCGCCGACCTGGATAAACAGATAGACGACGATCACGACCGCCACCGCGACAGTGAGCACCCAGAATGCGATCCGTCCGAGCTTGAGACCGACTACCGGGACGCCGCTCTCCTCTTCCAGAAACCAGTACACCGCGCCGATGAAGCCGTAAAGCATCCAGACGATCATGGCGTTGATGTGCACCATGCGACTGACGTTGAAGTCGAGCACGTTGTAAAGAAAATCCGGCAGCATGAACTGCAGGCCCGCCACAAGACCGAACAGGATCTGCGCCACGAACAGGATGAGCGCGACGCTGAAATAATGCACAGCCAGCCGCTGGCCATCATTGAGATTGCTCATGTCAAGGATTCCCGTACGCACCATCATTCCTCCTCCGCTGTTTTGAAGTTATGCGGAAACCCGTTGGTATCAATGGATGACATCCATTTGAGAAAAGCGACAATGCCTCGCGCCTCGGCTTCGGTAATACCGAGTTTGGGCATTTTGCGCCCCGTGCCATAGGTTCTGGCGTTGGCTTCAGGGTCCTGTAGAAATGCCAGCATCAACCCTTCTCGCGTTTTCTCATCACCCCAGGCGGGATCCAGCCAGGCTTTGGTCAGATCCGGCGCGTAGTATGCGCCGTTGCCTAGCAAGGTATGGCAATTCATGCAATTTTTCGCTTGTATGGTTTTCTTGCCGAGAGTCACCAGGTGCTCAGCCGCGGCCTCGCTGAGCACCTCGTTGAACAAGGGCTCATCCTGGCCTATTACCGGCTGGTAACGGTTAAGGCGGTCATCGAACGTATAGCCGATGTGTTTATTGATGACACTGTAGGAAGGCACGCGCGATGTCCCGGCGGAGGTCTTGGACAGCGAATCGAATGTAAGCACGATCAATACTAGGAAAGAAACTGCGGTAACCCAAATCGCGACCTTTTTCCAGAATTGCTCCGCTGCCCATCTGGGTGTTTCAGCCATCTTCCCTCCTTATTTGCTTGACTTGGTGGGGCTTAGTTCAATGTAGTCGAATCGCGCTTGGCATGGAACTTCGCCCCGTGCGTTGCGGTGCAGAGATGCCAGATGAGATGAGGCGCGAAGAAATAACCGGCCAACATCAACCAGAGCAGCCATTGCCAATGGCCCTGCAAATGGGTCGCTCGCGCGAGCACGACCACGGCCGCGGCCAGCGTTGCATACGCGATGTGGGCGCCCCACATCAGGTGGGGCCTTCCAAGTACACGGGACCAGGCGAACAACAGCGCATGACACGCGCCGCTGAGGATAACCAGAGCGGCGGAAAAGAAGACGGTGAAAAAATCGGCAAGATCGACCGGTTGAATCATGGCAAAGACGGTGCAGCCACCGCCGTGCTGGGTGGTTTCACGAATGAGAACGGATCGGCATGTATCTCGCGCATCGCGGCGCCGGCGAGGAAGGCCTTTTTCTTGGTGGTATGCACCATTTCGGGATGACCGCAGAGGTAAACGCGCCAGCCGGACAGCCGGGTATGCGTGCTTAGCGCGATCTCGTTGGCGCGGCCCAGAGTTGCCGATGTCGTCGATAAAGCGCGGGAAACGGCCGGCGTATACGAGCAATGATCGTAGCGGGCGCTTAAAGATTGCAATTCATCCGCGAGATATAGCCCTTCTGGATGCGAGCTGCCATGAAAGAGACTGATTGGACCCTTATGGCCTTGGTGCAGCGCATCCTGAATGATGCCGTACAATGGGGCTAGGCCCGAGCCCGTACCGATGAGGAGAAGAGGCTTTTCGGGATCGCCCGGGGGCATAAAAGCACTGCCCCATCGCTTCGCCGATCGAAAGCTCGGTGCCTGGTTTCAACGCTTCGTGTATCCAGCTACTCATGGTGCCCGTGGCTATCCGCCGAATATGTAGCTCCAGATAATCGCTCAGTTCCGGCACGCTGGCAAGCGAGTAACTCCGCCCAACGCCATCCGGACCATGGAGATTGAGATACTGACCTGGGCGATAAGTATAACTTGCCGGCCGCTCGAGGCGTATCCGTGCGATCGTCGCGGTCAGCCGTGTGATATCGATCACCCGCGTGGCGATCGGGTGGCTCTCCTCGGCGGGGAACATGACGTCCATGTCCTTATCGGGGACACACGAACATGCCAAAAAATAATTTTCCAGCTTGAGGGTTTCTTTTAACCCGTGTTGCGATGCTGCCGGCGGACGGCCTTTGATTGACCGCATCAGACAGCTCTGGCAGGCGCCGATACGGCAGGAAAAAGGAACGGATAAGCCGTGACGAAGAAGGCAATCCAAGACCGATTCACTGTCATTTGCCCGGTATTCGTATCGTCCAATGGTAATTTTCGCCATATCGGTTTGCCGCAATCCTTATCGGCCCAAAACGTCGTCGCGGGCGCTCTCGGCGATACCGATGACTTGCCTGATGAGCGGTTCCGGCGCATCGATCTCCCTCAGTGTCGCCGTAAGGTTTTCCACCACGGCGTCGACATGGCATCGTCCAAGCCACGCGCCCGAAGGTGCGCATGCCCTTCCCGCATGTCTTTACCCGTATAGTGATTCGGTCCGCCAAACGCCATGGTCAGAAACGCTTTTTGCTTGGTCGCCTGGATCTCCATATCGATATCGTCAAAAAAGTGGCTGATGCGATCATCCGCCAAAACCTTGCGATAAAAAATATCAACCGCCGTATCGACCGCCGCTTCGCCGCCCAGCTTCTCAAAAAGTGCCGCTGTCATTTTGCCTCTCTTCGATTTTCAAGTGAAATATCAAGCAGGTTCAGAGTCAAAAGATATATATGAAATACATCTTCATAAAAAGTGTAAGGGCGCGTATTGGCATTGTCCAACCAAGTGCGAGAATGCGAAGCGACGCCGGAGTCAATCATGCAACTGACACGCTGTACCGATTATGCGCTGAGAGTATTGATTTATTTGGTGCTCAGGAAAGACACGAATGCCACTATCACCGAAATTGCAGCGTTTTACCGCATCTCGCGCAATCATTTGGTCAAGATCGTGCACGTCTTGGGCGTCAAAGGATTTATTCAAACCACGCGAGGGAAAGGAGGCGGCATTCGCTTGGCGCGCGCGCCGGAAGAGATTTCGCTGGGCGCTGTCGTGCGCAGCATGGAACCGCACTTCGATATTGTTGAATGTTTCAATGGCGAAAACGCCCATTGCGCCGTGCTGCCGGTGTGCGGCTTGAGAGGCGCTCTATACAAGGCCACCCAGGAGTTTTTGTCGGTTTTGGACGGTTATAGCCTGGCAAACTTGGTCGCTGAAAAACCTTCACTGCTGATGGTTCGGCGCTAGCCTCGGCGGAAGCGCCATATGCAGCGCATCAAGCGATGCGAGGGGTGGATCTATACGTCCCTATTTTTTGACCGTTTCGAGATGACCAGCACGTAATCAGCGGTGCCGGGCGCGTTTTTCTGCACGCTGGCCCCGGTGTCCAGTAGCCTTTTTACGACATTGCTGGGTGCGTCCGCAGGATAGAGAACCTGGACGTCGCCTCCGGTCGCCTGGGCACTGTTGACGGCCTTGCGGATCAAGGATTCCCCGCTCTGCGAGAGTCGTCCGCCGGTCACCATTTTGTCATTCGTGACCGGTATTCTCATTTCATCGATTTGGTTGACTTTCTGACCATTGTTCAAAACGACCGGTGTCACTTTGGTGGCTTTCGGCGTCGCCGACATGTCCTTCTGCCATTCGTGGCATTCGTGGGCTGTTTGCGCGGTGGCCTGCGTGAACGGGTCAGGAGTCAGTGCATAACCGGCCAGTCCGCCCAGCAAGGCACCGCTGGCGGCGCCAACCGCGGCCTATTGACCGCCACCGAGCAAGCCGCCCACCAGTCCGCCTATCGCCGCACCCGCGCCGGCGCCGTATGTGGCAGTTTGTTGTTTGGAATCCATATTTGCACAGCTCGACAGTGACAGGCCGACGGCGGCCGCGCATATGACCAAACGTTGGTTCATGATAATCATCTTCTTCTAGGGCTGTGGCTTGGTAATGATGAGCACGTAATCGCCTGGCGAATTGCTTCTTTGTAAGCTCGCCCCGGTTTGCAGAAGCTCATGGACGATGTCGTCGGAGGCGTCCACGGGGTAATTGATCTGCACCGTTCCACCCCTGAAACGGGCGTTTGTGATGCTCTGGCGGATCATGCCATTTGCGCTCGGCGACAAGCGGCCTTTGGAGACCATTTTATCTGCGGGTACGGCAAGCCGTTTTACCTCGACCTGGCGAACCGGCGCCGGCGGCTGCCTTACCGACCTCAACTCCTGCTTCATGCGGGCGCATCCCGGCAGGAGCAAAAAGGCGATCAACGAGAGGACGATAGCTTGACGCATGGTCTCGGCGGTCATTCCTTTATTCCCTAACTCTACTCTCTTAAAAACTCTTCGACTTCCCGCGATTTGTCTTTCCAGAACTCCCTGTCTTCGCTGTTTTGTTTAACCGGTCGCTGCCTTTTCTTGATGGACTTCGAGCGCTTGGCCGGAGCAGGTTTGACAGGGGGCGCCTGCTCGGCGTCCGGCTGTTCCATTTCGGAAAGCGATCCCTGGGCCGGGGAGGGAATCTCTAACGGGGATGGCGCTTGCCGCTGGAACGGGTTTTCCGGCGACGGTGGATTTTGCGCGTCCCCAAAAGGCCGCTGCGGTGCTTCGAGTGCCCTATCAATGGGCCGTTCGCTGTCCGCATCGGATAAGGCGCCCACGGCGGATTCCGAGGTGGCATCTGTAGGCACCGGGTTCAGTTCGACCCGTCGGTCCGAGCGATCAGATAACGGTCCTGGGCCCAGCCAGCCCTTGAAAGTGAAAGTCCCGCCGGCAACCAGGAGCAGAACGGAAAAGACTACGGCGATGGGATAGTCTCTCCAGGCTGTTTTAATGAGCGCCGAGCCGCGGGATTTCCATCGCTCAACGGCATCCGCAGCGGGGTGCTGTGCCGCTTCCACGGAGCGCACTATTTGCCACTGAGCGGTAGATGCTGCAGCCAGCGAACCCGCCAGTTCGGGCAAGCCCACTGCCGGTGTCCCGATACGGGTTTCAGGGCATGCCGACCGGCGTGGAGCCACTGCTCCGGCAGTCCATTGACTCTCCATTATTTTCTCCAGCGTGACGCGGAATTCCGCAGCGCTATGGAAGCGTAGCTCCGGTGCCTTGGCAAGTGCGCGCAGCACAGCGTCCTCGATGGGGCGGAGAATATCCGGCATAAACTTTCCCAGCGGCGGTGGGGCTTCCTCAACCTGGGACCGGATGAGGTCATAATCGGTGCTTTTCTCGAACGGCAGGCGCTTGGTCAGCATTTTGTACAAGACGATGCCGATGGAGTAAATGTCCGAGCGCCCATCCGTCTCTTTGCCCTGGATTTGTTCGGGCGACATGTATTCCAGCGTGCCGATCAGGTGACCGGTCTGGGTCAAGCGCGACCTTTCCAGAATGCGCGCGATGCCGAAATCCATCAGCTTGAGATCTCCTGCGTGGTTCAACATCATGTTGGACGGCTTGATGTCACGGTGGATGATGCCCAAGCGATGGGCGTGCTCCAGCCCATGGAGCGCCTGGCAGATAAGTCTCAACGCCTCTTGCCAGGACATCGCTCCACGCCGCTCGACCACCATGTCCAAGGTTTCGCCGCGCACGAATTCCAGCACCATATAGTACTGATTCTCGTGGCGGGAAAAGCTGTAGAGCGTTGCGATATGGGGATGGTTGAGTCTGGCCAGCGCGATCGCTTCGGTGCGAAAGCGCTCAACGACATCCGGGCGGCTGCTCAATTCGGCACGCAGCAGTTTGATGGCCACTTCGCGCTCAAGCATTACGTCGAGGGCTCTGAACACCTCGCCCATGCCGCCCTCGCCGAGCTTTTCGATGATGCGGTAGTTACCTATGAGCTGTTCCATCGTAGGGTCCTCTCAGGCGCGTGTCGGTGGCGCATCTGGGTCGACTTCGCCGGGTGCTTTGATGGCCAGGATGGTCACCGAGATATTATCATAGCCGCCTCGTTCTTTTGCTAGACCGATCAGCTGATTGCAGGCTTCATGAGGAGGCTCGTTCAACAGGATGTCCGTGATTTCAACATCGCTGACCAAATCATGCAAGCCGTCGGTGCATAACAGGTACTGATCGCCGACCTTGACGGGAAGAGCTGCGGCTGAAATCTGTGCTTCTACCAGGGGATGGGTTCCGATCGCGCGGGTGATGATGTTGCGGTTGGGATGCTGACGTGCCTCCTCGATGCTGATTATCCCTTGTTTTACCAGATCATTGACCCAGGAGTGATCTTCCGAAAGCAGCAACAGCCGGCCCTCCTTGAGATGATAAAGCCGGCTGTCGCCGACATGGGCGAAATAGGCAAGGCCGTTCCGGATCACCAGCGCGGTTGCGGTCGTGCCCATGCCGTGGAGCCGCTGTTCCTTCAGTGAGGCGGCGTGGATGCGTTTGTTGGCCTCGCTGAAAGCCCACTTCAGCGCAGCTGAAACCCTCCGTTTGCAAGTCCCGTAATAACACTGATCGATCGTGTCGACCGCCATCGCGCTGGCTATTTCTCCGGACTGATGACCGCCCATGCCGTCCGCGATGATGGCGAGTACGCCCTTGTGGTTCAACAGCCGGGCATCGGTGGGCCGGACGTAGCGCACGCGGTCTTCATTGCCGTCGCGGCAGCAGCCCGCATCGCTGAGCAGGGCCGCTTCGATGGCAAGGTTTTCCATGGGTTCACTGCTAGCAATCCTCCCTATCCTTACACAGGGAATAAGCATATTCGTTAGTGACCTGAACATTAAATTGTCCTGCTTTGTGCTTGAACCCGGGGCGCTCCAAGCGATAGCCGATTTGTTCACCCATTGGCGCAGCAAACTGGCAAGGCGTCGTGAAAGGTCCCAGCCACTCCTCGTTCCGGCGAAGGTAGAGCAGTGCCGGATCACCGATCACGTCGATGTGTATCGGCCGCAGATGGCGGCCTGTAGTCGGGACGCTCGCCGTCTGGCCGGCGCACGAGTGCGGCGCCGCCGTAGCGAACTGGCTGGCAGGCTCATCAGCGCCTGGCCAGGCGATAAGGAGCGCCAAAATGCCCGCGACGCCTCCCAGCGCCAGGGCAGCGGGCCAGTAGCTCCGCAAGGCGATCCTGCTTTCGCTAGCGCTCCGCAGTGATCGCCGCATCGGGCGGGCCGAGGAGAGCGTGGCGATGAGCCGGTCGACGTCTTGCATCAAGGATTGCACCGCAGGATAGCGATCGGCCGGTTTCTTCTTCAGACAGCGGCCGATAATGGCCTCTATTTGGGGCGGCAGGGCGCGGTCGCCCGCCGTGGGCGGAAGATAGTTTGCCTTGCTGATTTGCTGACACAGGCCGGAGAGGGTAGCGGCGTCAAAAGGAGCCCTGCCGGTCGCCATCTCGTACAGCAAGACACCTAGGGAC
>CADDZF010000124.1 GCA_902812445.1 Methylococcaceae bacterium
CTCTATATGCCGGCCATGGTCGCGTTGTACAAAACGGACTGGGGCCAGCACTTCAAGAACCGCCTCGCACTCTCGGGCAAGCCCGCCAAGCTCATCATCGGCGCCATGATGCGTAAGCTTCTCCATGCTGCCTTCGGCGTCCTGAAGTCCGGAAAACCCTTCGATCCAACGCTTCATGGGGCTTGACTCGGATAACAGTATCTACGGCTGGGGACGCGGCGGGCAGAGGGTCCGTGGCGCAGCGCCGCAAGAAGGGCATGGGCACACGAGTACGGTCGTGGCAGCGTTACGTCCGCGTGACTTAGCCGCCCCCCTGGTCGTTGCTGGCCCTATGGACGGCGCCCTGTTCCTGGCCTAGGTGCGTGAGGTTCTCTGTCCCAGCCTATCTCCCGGTGACATCGTGGTCTGGGACAACCTCTCCTCGCACCCGATGGCGGGGCCCCGCGAGGCCATCGAGGCGGTAGGCGCGATCCTCAAGCCACTGCCGCCTTACCGCCCGGATTTCAATCCGGAACTCCCGAGTGAACAACCCTAAGAATGCCCGATTGACCGTCCATGGTCGAACCCTTCTGGTGCGGCGCATCCTGGAACACGGCCTGCGTCCCGAGGCGGCTGCCCAGGCGACGGGCGTTAGCGTGCGTACCGCCCTAAGGCGCTACCGAGCGGCGGGGCCCGCCCTACCTACCGCCGGATCAGCCAAACACTCGGCCTCGGCACCGTCGCCCGCATTCTGCGCCGCCACGGGCTCCATCGCCTTGCCAGTCTGGAGCCTGCGCCGCCGGGGCAGCGCGATGAGTACGCCGAGCCTGGCGGGCTGCTGCATCGGGACATCGAGAAGCTCGGCCGCTTTCGGGTGCCGGGGCAGCGCACCACCGGCGATCGCCGCCAAGGTCGTTCCGACGGCGCCGGCTGGGAGTTCGTCCACGTCGCCGTCGAGGATGCCGCGCGCATCGCCGTCAGCGCGATCTACCCCGATGAGCGCGCGCGCAGTGCCTGCGCCTTGCTGGTCGGGGCCGTGCGCGACTACGCCAGCTTAGGCATCCGTAGCCAACGCGGCTTGACCGACAACAGCGCCTGCTACAAGTCCCGGCGTTTTCGCCGCCTGGGCCAGCGCTTGGGGATCACGCCGATCCGCACCCAGCCCTACACCCCGCGCACCCACGGCAAAGCCGAGCGCTTCATCCAAACGGCGCCGCGCGAATGGGCCCACGCCCGCGCCTATGAAACCTCGGACCCGCGCGCCCACCATCTCCCGGCGTGGCTGCATCCATACAACTGGCACCGACCTCATGCCAGCCTCGGCTATCTACCCCCGATCAACCGCTGCTCGTCCGTGAACGACCTGGTGGCTTTACACAGCTAGACCGGCCACAAATAGAGAGTGAAAAAAGGAGAATACATCAGCGATTCGGTGGCCAGGCCGCTCGATGAACTTCACCCATAAGCGCACTCCACATGGTAAGCCGTTACAAGCGGGCCGTGCTGAGGAAAAGGCACTGTAACATCTCGACACAATGGCATCACAACTTGGCAAGAGTTGCCGCTTGGCCCAGAATGACCCATTCTGTCACATTGAAAGAAAGGAATATGGTGAATCGCCCGTCGATGTTTTTCTGTCTCGCGATGGCTTTAGCTGCATCTGCGTTTTCTGTTCAGGCCGCGAATCTGAAGTGCCAAGGCGGAAGGCTCGTCGATGTTTCCGGAGAGATCAACACCCAAAATATATTTGAGGCCAATATACCTGCACCGGCGGCTTCGGTATTACCGGTTTCCAAAGTACAATCAGGCGAAATCTGTCTGGTTTTGCAAGGTGTCCAAGGTGAAGTCTTTAATAAATGCGGAGGGATTGTCGGCACGATACGGAGGCAAGTTGCGCAAACAGATGGCAGCATTCTCGCTTATCTGACGCATAATATCGTATTTGGCCCCAATGAGGGCTTCCAGACTTATAACGATAGAGCGGTTTTAGTTCCCACATCGGAAGCTTCGTTCGACGCCAGCGAATGGATTACGCAGATCGGCAACGGGAAAGGGCTATTCAGCAACATGGCAGCCAACATTGTAGCGGAGGGCAGCGTGAGCTTTGTTCCCAACGCCAATCATTTCGTCCTGAGCGGAACCGCCTGTCTCAAAAAAAATACCGATGGTTAGCGGCATGCCAACGCTATGATGGAAATTGCACAACGACGCGAGCGGTTTTCATCCCCGTAACGTGGAATCTCCTCGTCAACAGGCTAAATAAGGGCCTGGCTAACTTCCCCCATTATTTACCCAGCTGACAAATCCTCCAGCAGGACCAAGGTCCAAGCTCCCCCAATGCATCGAAAAGCCGTTTTGACTTGGTGGGCACGCTTACAGTAGCTGCTTGCGACGCACGTTTCGCCGCACTTTAACCTAAACGTGGAACCGCCATTCGACGCCGTTCATATCTGGAAATCCAGCCTGATCATCGCGGACGATGAGTATCAGGCATTCTGGCGTATCCTGGATCTGGCTGAGCGAACGCGGGCCGTCCAGTTCCGAGCGCGGCTACAGCAGCGCCGGTTTGTCGCCTGCCGTGCTCAACTCAGGTGCTTGTTGGCTCGTTATCTGAGGATGTCGCCAACGGCGATTCAATTTACTCGAGGCACCCACGGTAAACCCAGGCTGAGCGATACCGAGCCCGATCAGGGACTAGTTTTCAACGTGTCTGATTCGGGCGATCACGCTCTGTATGCGCTCGCGTATAACCGCATGCTCGGTGTCGATCTACAAATCTGGCGCGGGTTGAACAACCTAGACGGCTTGGTCGAGCGCTGTTTCGCCGCACCGGAAAAAGCTTACTGGCAGAGTGTGCCCGACAGTGAGCGGCGAGCGCTATTTTTTTCCTTCTGGACGTTGAAAGAAGCTTTCGTCAAAGCGATCGGAATAGGCATTCCCTTCGGATTGAGCCGATGTATGGTCAGGCCGGGCGAAAATCCGCGGTTGCTTGCCATTCCAATGTGCTGCGGCGCAGCAAACGACTGGATGCTTAAGAATCTCGAGCTGGGCACCGGGCTCAGCGGCGCGCTGGCCGTCAAGCCGCGAACGCCTCGAATCGTTTTCCGCGAGCTTGCATCGGCGTGCTTATCGGGGCGCTGAGATTAGCGGGTAGCTGTTGAGCGCGATCTAGAGCGAAGCGCGTAACTTATAGCCGGTTCGAATGGCACGGTAACAAAACGATATTTGATAAGTCACCCGAGGTTAGGTATTCTACGCATGGTCCGGCGTGTTAGGGTCGTGTCAGTGAGTAAGTGTAGTTTTTGTTCCACCCGAACTAAAGTCTGCTCCAATCCCATTCGCCTCCCGATACCCAGTCCGCCAATGCTTCTCGCGAGGTAGTGGTTCGTTATACTTGCTCGCATGCGAGCGATTCAGCAATATTTTTTAAAGAGATTTATATATGTCACAGCAGCAAAAAGGAACCGTTAAGTGGTTCAACGAAACCAAGGGTTATGGCTTCATTCAGCGCGATAATGGCAGCGATCTATTCGTTCATTTCCGCTCTATCGTAGGTCAGGGATTCAAGACGTTGAAGGAAGGCCAACAAGTTACCTTCGAGGAAGTACAGGGTCAAAAGGGTCCTCAGGCCGAGAATGTCCAGCTTCTATAAAGATTAATTTCTACGACATTTGGAAAGCAGGCGCTCATGCCTGCTTTCTTTTTTGACCAATCATCCATTCTTCCTGCAACCTCCATAGGTAAAAACATGCTCAAGCTTTTTGTCCGCGGGTTACCGGCAACCACTACCGAAGAAAGCTTGGCAGCGTTGTTTTCAACCTATGGCAAAGTGCGTTCCTTGAAGTTAGACAAAGACTTATTTACCGGCAAGGCACGAGGGACGGCACTTATCGAAATGGAAGGCCATGAAGCTCGCGCGGCGATCGCCGGTTTAGAAGGCACTGAATTCCAAGGCCGGACTATCTACGTCGGCTTGGACAAAGGTCGCGACGTACGGCGCCGGCGGCGCTGACAAGAACTGCATAGGACCTGGGTTTCCCGCCAAATCCCGGGTCGGGACCGGCTTTCCGTCAGGCCCTGCGGGCGCTCATCCTAATTTGGTAATCCCGTTCGGTCATTCTTCTTACTCAAAATGTCACCAGAAACCCTTCTCGCATCGTTCAGTGAGCTGGCGATTTCCGCTCCTCTCCTCCAGGCGATCAAGGAGATCGGCTATGAAACGCCTTCGCCAATTCAAGCAAAAAGCATTCCTTGCCTGCTGGACGGCCGTGATCTACTGGGTCAAGCGCAGACCGGTACCGGTAAAACCGCAGCATTCGCCCTGCCTATCCTGAACCGACTCAACGTGTTGCTCAAACAACCGCAGGCCTTGGTCCTGACGCCGACCCGTGAGCTGGCAATTCAGGTTGCGGAGGCCTTTCAGAGCTATGCCCGCCACCTGGAAGGCTTCCATGTTCTTCCCATTTATGGCGGACAGTCGATGGAAATTCAACTGCGTCAACTCAAGCGCGGTGTACACGTCATCGTCGGGACGCCAGGAAGAATAATCGATCACCTCAAGCGCCGAACCTTATCGCTCGCCAGCGTGGCCGCGCTGGTGCTGGATGAAGCCGACGAGATGCTGAAAATGGGCTTCATCGACGATGTCGAGTGGATTATCGAACAGGCGCCCCCCGAGCGTCAGATTGCCCTGTTTTCGGCGACCATGCCGGACGTCATTCGCAAAGTCGCCAAACGGCATCTACGCGAACCGGCGGAAATCAGGATCCACACCAAGACCGCGACAGTCGAGGCACTCGCCCAGTATTACTGGTTGGTTTCCGGTATCCATAAACTGGATGCGCTGACCCGCATTCTCGAGGTGGAAGACTTCGACGCCATGCTCGTTTTCGTGCGCACCAAGACGGCGACCGAAGAGCTGGCCGAAAAGCTGGAGGCGCGTGGCTACGCCGCGGCCGCCCTCAACGGCGATATGAACCAGGCGGTGAGAGAAAAGACCGTAGAGCGGCTGAAAAACACCACGCTCGATATCCTCGTCGCCACCGATGTGGCGGCACGCGGACTCGACGTCGAGCGTATCAGCCATGTGGTGAATTATGATATCCCGTATGATACCGAAGCCTATATCCACCGCGTCGGCCGCACCGGCCGCGCCGGCCGCACCGGTAGAGCGATTCTCTTCGTGGCCCCGCGCGAAAGGCGAATGCTCGGCGCGATCGAAAGAGCGACGCGGCAAAAAATCAAGGAAATGCAGCTGCCGACTCATCAGGATATCGCCGACCGCAGGATCGAACAGTTCAAGCAGTTGGTCGCTAATACGCTCGAGGGCGAGGAGCTCAGTTTTTACCGTCAGCTCGTTCAGCACTTGATGGACGAGCGAGATCTGGCGGCCGTCGACGTGGCGTCGGCGCTGACGTTCCTCGTCCAGCGCGAGCGGCCATTGCTGGTAACGGAAAAGGCCCGCGAGGAGAAAGCCCCGATCATCCCGGCTTCCTCCCGGGATAAGTGGGCGGACAAAACTCCGCGCCGGCGAGATACGCTGGGCTCTGATAGGGTGCTTTACCGGCTGGAAGTCGGGCGCGACCACGGCGTCAATCCGAAAGATATCGTCGGCGCCATTGCCAATGAGGCGGACATTCCGGGGAAACAGATCGGCCATATCAAGTTGTATGCTGCCTTTAGTACGGTCGACCTGCCGGCAGAGCTATCGGCAGCCATGTTGAAAAAGCTGGAGAAGATTCGGGTACTTAATCAGCCGTTACGCATTCGTCGGATCGATGAGGATGAGCGTTCCGCAGATCAGGCGAGATCTATCGACGTGCCAAGCGAGGCAAAAGCTAAAACCAAGTCCGAATCTTTCCCGGAGAGCTCGCGAACAAGGGCGAAGTCCGGGCCAGTCGAGGATAAATGAACATCGTTCATGGCCCTCTCGAGGATTATTTCAGGTGGTCAGACCGGCACTGACCGGGCCGCGCTGGATGCAGCGATCAGCCTGAATTTTAGCTGTGGCGGTTGGTGTCCGGCGGGCCGCCTGGCGGAAGACGGCAGGATTCCGGATCGATATCCGCTGCGAGAGTCGGAGCGGCCAAGTTATCGCCTGCGTACGCTTCGCAATGTGGATGCGAGTGATGCCACCGTCGTGATCTATTTCGATCGGCTGAAAGGCGGAGCCGAACAAACCGTGCTGTGCTGCATCCGCCGGTCGAAACCCTATAAATTGATCGATGCGGGCGAAGTGGACCCAGCGCGAGCAGCTGATCTTATCGCTGACTTCGTGGCTCTAAACGACATCGTCGTTCTCAACGTCGCCGGACCTAGAGCGAGTGAGTCATCGCAAGCCTATGCCTACACCTATGCCGCGATCCATCGAATGCTTGCAGCATGAAGCTTATGCCTGATTTACGGCTCGGCACAGGTAGTAATACGCCCACAGCCCCAGGGCGGTTGCATCCGATGCCGGTTGAAAGTCGGTTTCCAGAGTTTTAAGGAAGCACGATGAAGGCGATGAATCGGCGAAGCATCTGGAACTTGAGGCGCAAACCACGAACCTGGTTTTCGCTCGGCTTTTTATTCTGTGTCGGCTTGTTGCTGGCCGCCGCATATTTTCAATTCGGCAGCGGACTGGAGCCCTGTCCGCTGTGCATCACCCAGCGCTTGTTGGTATTCGCCGTCGGTCTCTTGTCGCTGGCGGCCATCCTGCATAATCCCGGCGAGGCCGGCGTGCGGATCTATGCCGTCGTCGGCTTCCTCCTGGCGGCGGCTGGCGCCTTCGTTTCGGGACGCCACGTCTGGCTGCAACACCTTCCTCAAGCAGAAGTGCCGGCTTGCGGGCCCGGCCTCGAATACATGTTGCAGCATTTTCCCCTTAGCGATACGCTGCGCGCCATGCTGACAGGCACGGGCGACTGCGCGAAGGTCGACTGGACCCTGTTCGGTCTCAGCATGCCGGCCTGGGTACTGATCGCCTTTTGCGCGCTCGGCCTATTGAACTTGGCGCAGTGGTGGAATGCCAAATCGGTCTAACCGCCAAAGAACTGTTCCAGTGCCCGTGTCATATAGGTGTGATCTAATACACCTGCGCTTTCCCGAATGCTATGCATGGCCCACATTGGATTGCCGACATCGACTGAGCGCAAGCCCAGCCTTGCCGACGTGATGGGGCCTATCGTACTGCCACACGGTATATCGGAGCGGTGGGCGTAGCGCTGATAGGGTACCCCTGCAGCTTCGCACCAGCCGATGAATTCGGCTTCCGAGACGCTCAGCGTCGAATAGCGTTGGCCGGCATTGGTTTTGATCACCGGGCCCTGGTTGACCACCGCCTTGTGCTCCGGCTCATAGCCCATGGGAAAATTGGGCTGGTAAGCATGCGCCATATCGGCGCTGATCAGAAAGCTACGGGCTAATGCCTGCTTGTACGCTTCCGCGCCCACATTGAGCGCGATGGCGATGCGCTCCAGCATATCCGGCAAGAAACTTCCGCTCGCGCCTTTGGCGCTTTGGCTGCCGATCTCCTCGTGATCGAAGAACGCACAAAGGCACGTGCACGGCGGATTTTCGACCACTAAGAGAGCGGCCAGCGCGGCATGGCAGGAGGCAAGATTGTCCAGTTGGCTGTTCGCCAGAAATTCCTCAGCGGGTCCCCAGAAGGCGCCTTGCTGGGTATCATAGACACCGAGTTCCCAACTCATGATGGCCTCGGTCTCGCAAGCCAGTTCAGTGGCCAGCAGTGCATGGAACTGATCCAGAGGCTCGAGCGCCTGTTCAAGGTTGCAGAGCAGCAGCGGCAATTCGGTCTGTTTATTCAGCTTCAGGCCTTCTTCGTTGACCGTGCGGTTCATATGGATCGCCAGATTAGGCAGGCGCATCAAAGCGCGCTCGAAGCAAACCAGTTTCGAAATCGGCGATGACGGGCTGCGCAGGCTGACGCGTCCGGCAAGGCTCAGATCCCTGTCGGTGAACGTAGCGAGGATCGGCCCGCCGTATATTTCGACACCTAGCCGCAACATAGTCTCGGCGCGGTGCGGCGCGCGCGGCTTGATGCGAAATCCGGGTGAATCGGTGTGCGCGCCGACGATGCGAAAACCGGTTTCCGCTAACGGTCTGGAGCCGATGCGAAAGAGGACGATCGAGGACTGATCGCGCACGACATAATAGTTGCCTTCTGCCTGCAGCAGCCAGCTTTGCGCTTCCTCGAGCCTCTGGAAGCCGTGATCCTGCAGCCGTTTTTCGATCGTCGCGACGGCATGCCAAGGGCTTGGGCTGGCATCGATGAAATCCAGTAAATCGCGAGCGTGTCCGGTTATCTCAGGGGCGATCGGAACCAAAGTCATCTCTTAAACGTTTGGTGTGATCCCGGGTTTACCAATCGATCAAATCGACGAATGCCAAACGGGGCCGGCCGAGTTGCTGATTCAGCCACACGCAAAAATTATGCAGGGCCATCTTGGCAGCGAGTCG
>CADDZF010000125.1 GCA_902812445.1 Methylococcaceae bacterium
GTGTTGAACGATATCGCCAAACAGCAGGGCAAGGTGATCCTATTTATCGACGAGCTGCATACCATGGTCGGCGCCGGCAAGGCGGAAGGTGCCATCGACGCCGGCAACATGCTGAAGCCGGCGTTGGCGCGGGGCGAGTTGCACTGCGTCGGCGCGACCACCTTGGACGAATACCGCAAATACATCGAGAAGGACGCGGCGTTGGAGCGAAGGTTCCAGAGGGTGCTGGTGGATGAGCCGACGGTCGAAGATACCATCGCCATACTGCGCGGCCTGAAGGAGCGCTATGAAGTGCATCACGGCGTCACTATCACGGATCCGGCCATCGTCGCGGCGGCCGTGCTATCTCATCGTTACATCAGCGACCGTAACCTGCCGGACAAGGCCATCGACCTGGTGGACGAGGCCGCCAGCCGCATCCGCATGGAAATCGATTCCAAGCCAGAAGAGATGGACCGGCTCGAGCGGCGATTGATCCAGCTCAAGATCGAACGCGAAGCCTTGAAGAAGGAAACCGACGAGGCATCGAAAAAACGGCTGGAAGCGCTGGAAGACAACATCGAGGACGCAGAACGGGAATACGCCGACCTGGAGGAAATCTGGAAGTCCGAAAAAGCCGCCCTGCACGGCGCTGCGAGCATCAAGGAAAAACTCGAGCGCGCCCGTCTGGAGCTTGAAACCGCGCGCCGCGCCGGCGATCTCGCGCGCATGTCGGAACTCCAGTACGGCGATATACCCAGGCTGGAGAGGGAGCTGGAACAGGCGACGCAGGCGGAAACGCACGATTTGAAACTGCTCCGCAACAAAGTGACGGACGAAGAGATCGCCGAAGTCGTATCGAAGTGGACCGGCATTCCGGTCGCCAAAATGCTCGAAGGCGAGCGCGAAAAGCTGCTGCGCATGGAAGACAATCTGGGACGCCGGGTCGTCGGCCAAGAGGAGGCGATCAGGGCGGTCAGCGACGCCATCCGGCGCTCGCGGGCGGGACTGTCGGACCCCAACCGACCAAACGGCTCGTTCCTGTTTTTAGGTCCCACCGGTGTCGGCAAAACCGAGCTGTGCAAGGCGCTGGCCGAGTTTTTATTCGACACCGAAGAAGCCATGGTGCGCATCGACATGTCCGAGTTCATGGAGAAGCACTCGGTCGCTCGCCTGATCGGCGCGCCACCGGGCTATGTCGGCTATGAAGAAGGCGGCCATCTGACCGAAGCGGTGCGGCGGAAGCCCTATTCGGTGATCTTGCTGGACGAAATCGAAAAGGCGCACGCAGACGTTTTCAATATTTTGCTGCAGGTCCTGGATGATGGCCGCCTGACCGACGGGCATGGGCGCACGGTAGATTTTCGCAACACCGTCATCGTGATGACCTCCAACCTCGGGTCCGATCGCATTCAGGAACTGGCGGGCGAGGAAAATTACCAGGCGATGAAGGCGGCCGTGATGGAAATCGTTGGGCTGCATTTCCGGCCCGAGTTCATCAACCGCATCGATGAAGTGGTCGTGTTCCATCCGCTGGTGCGCGAGCAGATCCGCGCGATCTGCAGGATTCAGGTCAGCTATCTGCAGGAGCGGTTGCGGTCCCGCGACATGGGACTCGAGATCAGTGAGGCGGCGCTGGACAAGCTCGGCGAGGCGGGGTTCGACCCGGTTTACGGAGCACGGCCTTTGAAGCGGGCGATCCAGCAGCAACTAGAGAATCCCTTGGCGCAGGATATTCTGGCGGGCAAGTTCGTCCCGGGTGATATCATACGGGCAGAGGTGGACGACGGGGCGCTGGTGTTCAGGCGCGCGGCGTGAGCGTTATTCGCTTTGCGGCGCGCGGCGCAGTCTGGATGCGACAACCCGGTTGTCACAAACGGGTAATAATCGCGGTCTACCATCCGGGGTTACTTGAACATTTCGTAGGCTGGTAAATGTCTGCTGCCAATGTGCTCGTGGTCGAAGATGAAGATTCCATTCGCGAAATGCTGGTCATGGTGCTGGAGCAGGCGGATTTCGCCGTAAAAGCGGCCGCCGACGTTCCCCAGGCGGTCACTCTTCTGGATGGCGATGGGCCGGATATGATTCTGCTCGACTGGATGTTGCCCGGCATGAGCGGCGTGGAGTGGGCTCGCCGCTTGAAGAAGGAAAAGCGGTACAGTGGCGTCCCGATTATCCTGCTAACCGCCCGGGGTGAAGAGGAAGACAAGGTAAAGGGTCTCGATTTCGGCTGCGACGATTATGTCACCAAGCCGTTTTCGCCGCGCGAACTGGTTGCCCGCATCAAGGCGGTGCTGCGCCGCAGCGCCCATTCCACTCAGTCCGGAAAGATCGCCGTCGGCGGCATCGTCCTGGACACCGATGAGCATCGCGTCAGTATTGGCGACAAGCGGCTGGCGCTGAGCCCTACCGAATATCGTCTACTGGAGTTTTTCATCACCCATCGCAATAAGGTCTATAGCCGCAACCAGCTTCTCGATCAGGTCTGGGGAAGGAGTACCTATATCGAAGAGCGCACGGTTGATGTGCACATACGCCGGCTCAGAAAAATTCTCGGCGAATATGGCACCGAAGAGCTGATACAGACCGTGCGCGGTTTCGGCTACCGGTTTTCGGAGCAGCAATGAGCGATGTCGAACCCATGGCGCACTGAGCTCGTGTGGGCCTTCTGGGCCCTGATTCTGGCGATCACCGTCGGCAGAATTGTGGGGCTCGGCATCACCACGGTGGTTTTGCTCACCGTCGCTCTGGTCTTGGCCCGACATATCTTTCACATACGGCGTCTGGTGGTCTGGCTTAAGGGCGGTAGTTCCAGCGAATTCCCCAAAGGAAGCGGAATCTGGGAAGAAGTTTACTATTTGATTTACCAGTTGCGGCGCCGCAGCAAGCGGCGCAAGAAGAAGCTGGTCAAGATGCTGGAGCGTTACCGTACCGCCACGGCTGCGCTGCCCGACGCGACCGTCGTCCTCGGACCGCGTGAGGAGATCGAGTGGTTCAATGACGAGGCCGGGAAGATGTTGGGTTTGCGCAAAAGCGACATTGGCCAGCAGATCATTAATCTGGTGCGCCTGCCCAAGTTTATCCATTACCTGCAGCAATCCGACTTCAGTGCCGCCGTCAGTATGCCATCCCCCGTCGCCGAGAACGTTCACTTGGACATCCGCGTGGTGCCTTATGGCGGCAATCTGCGTCTTCTGGTCGCTCAGGATGTCACTCAGCTCAAGTTCATGGAGCGGGTGCGCAGCGACTTCGTCGCCAACGTTTCTCACGAATTGAGAACGCCTCTGACCGTGCTCAAGGGCTATGTGGAAACGCTTAGCGATGCGGGCGAAATCGTTCCCGAGCATTATGCCAGGATGTTCAAGCGCATGCAGGAGCAGACCAATCGGATGCAGAATCTGATTAACGGATTGCTTTCGCTGACCCGCCTCGAATCTAGCTCGCCGCCGGCGCTGCACAAACAGGTGGACGTGCCTTCCCTGCTAAAAAGCATTTGCGAGGAAGCGGGAGTGCTCGGCACCGAACAGCCGCGCATCGACCTCCAGCTTGAAACCAACGTCGACTTGCTCGGCATCGAGCAGGAGCTGCGTAGTGCTTTTTCCAATCTCGTCATCAATGCCGTCAAATACACGCCGGCGACTGGCTCGATCAACATTCGCTGGTATGAAACTGGGGGCGGTGCCCGGCTCGATGTAGAAGATACGGGGCTTGGCATCGCGAGGGAGCACATTCCCCGCCTGACCGAGCGGTTTTATCGCGTCGAAGTCGGCGACCAGCGCAATAAAGTGGGCGCCGGACTTGGACTTGCGATCGTTAAGCACGTGCTTTCCCGGCACGACGGCGAACTCACAATAACCAGCACCCTCGGCAAGGGCAGCTGTTTTAGCTGCTGGTTTCCCGCCAAGCGTCTCATTCGTCAAACACTCCCCGCCTTGAAGCGGCTCGGCTAAGCGCCACAAGCCACTGGTCAGGCCTGTGGAAGCGCAGAGCCTGCGATCCTTGCGCTCATCGACCGCAGAAAAAAATCCAGGAGAAATCGCCCGGTCTTGCGTTTTTTGATTGATTTATCCTTTATGCCTATATATCATTGAGATGTTGCGGATTAGCCAAAACTGTTGTCAATTGTGCTACAAGGAGATGAAGATGGTGAAGAGAACGTTATTAGCGCTGAGCTTGATGAGTTGTATCGTCATCCTGAATGCGCGGGCGGATGATAGGGGCGACGAGAGTGCCGGTGAGGTCGCCGAAGACCAGGATACCGCCGCTGGGAGCTACGAGGAAACGGATGAGTTTCTGGACAGGCGTTGGTACATATCGCCGATGGGAACCTTCATCCAGCCGGGTGGAGACCGCGATGCCAAAAGCGGCTGGGGTGGATACCTGGGTATCGGTAAGATCATCAACCGGTATTTGAATCTTGAATTGAAAGGGATTTACGATGAATTCGATCGCACGGATTCCGGTGGAGGCGGCATGTTCCGGCAGAAAGGCGGCGGTCTCGATGCCCTATTTTTCTTCAATCGGGGTGAATTCTCGCCCTATGCCGTTGCTGGCGTCGGGGGTGTGGAAACGACTTTACAGGACCGCGAAAAGACTCACTTTATCGGTGAAGCGGGTCTCGGTATGTTGTACAAGCTGGATGATCACGGTACATCCATTCGCTCGGACGTGCGTTACCGATACAACGATGACAACGTGACCGTGCCCGGCGAAAATCGCTTCCACGATCTGGTCGTGAATCTCGGTTTACTGATTCCTCTGGGCAGCGCCCCGGAACCGGTGAAGGTCGCCAAGGAAGAGCCCGCCCCGCCGCCCGCGGTGGACGAATGCTCGCTCGACAGTGACAACGACGGTGTCAACAACTGCGATGACAAATGTCCGGGCACCATGAGTGGCGCCAAGGTAGACCAGCAAGGCTGTCTGATCGATCAAACCATCACGCTGAAAGGGGTCAATTTTGAGTTTGATTCGGCCAAACTGACAGAGAATGCGGAGAAGTTATTGGATATCTCGGCTGAATCGCTGAACAACGATCCGAATCTCGATATCGAAGTCGCCGGGCATACGGACAGCATCGGCACCAATGCTTACAACCTGAAACTGTCGCAGCGGCGCGCCCAATCTGTGGTCAATTACCTCAAAGCGAAAGGGGTGACCAACAAGCTCTACGCTCGCGGTTACGGTGAAACCAAGCCGGTCGCATCGAACAAGACCGTAGCGGGCAGGGCAGAAAATCGCCGCGTCGAGCTTATTATCGTGAACGAATAAGCCGCCAGGCGAAATACCGCCGGTTAATCCAGCCGGTTACAGCGCGCTTAGGCCAATCCTGCAGCCAGCCTAACGCCTGTAGCCGGTTTTTTTTCGCGGATCGTGTTGGCCCCCGGGGCTTAGCGTGAAAGGCCTACGGGGATAGGCTTTTATAACGAGTTCGGAGGAACGTCATGCCGCCCGAAGCCGGCGAGATCCGTATCAAGCACTGTCCGGCCCGACCGAACTGCGTCTCCAGCGTCACGGCCGACGCTAGCCACTTCATCGCCCCGTTCAAACTGACGGCCGATCCGGCAACGGTCTTTGCAGAGCTCAAAGCGGCATTGCTCGCCGCACCACGGACCTCGATCGTCGAGGAGGATCTGCAGAGATTGTACCTTCGCGCCCAAGCGGTCAGCTGGGTCTTCCGCTTTGTCGACGACCTGGAAGCCCAGATCGTCCCCAGCGAAAAGATCATGCATGTTCGCTCCGCCGCACGCCTGGGTTATTGGGACCTGGGCGTCAACCGAAGAAGGCTGGAAAGGCTGCGCGACGCGCTGAAAAAGCGGCAAGTCATCGCTTAGGGGACAGCTTGTTCCGTACCGTCAATAATAACGAATGCGATACCACCAGTAACCAACGATCTCGTGCAGTGCGAGCTGGTTCCAGAGCAGTGCATTGGCGCCGGGGAACCAGGCATAAACGCCTTTTTCATAGCGACCCGGCCGATAGAATTGGGTCGGCGCGGGAATCACCGTCAGGCCGCTGTTCTGAAAAGCTTCCCGGGCGCGCGGCATATGCCAGGCATGCGTGACCAAAACGATGCGTTGAATGCCCTGCTGCTTGAGGATCGCGTTTGCATAAGCCGCATTCTCGCGGGTGCTCCGGCTGGCGTCTTCGATCCACTGGACAGTCGCGCCAAACTCTCCTATCAAGGCGTCACGCATGAAGTGCGCTTCGGGAATTTTTTCATCTTCGCCGCCGCCGCTGACGAGTATCGGCAGGCCAGTTCGCTTTTGCAGCCAGGCGGCATAACGGATACGCTCGAGTCCGAACCGGGTAACCGTGTCCTGTCCATACTCGGGCGCTTCCCGGTAGCGGTCGGCGCCGAGCACCACGATGGCCTGGGCGTTAAGACGGCGTAAATCGATCGGCGAAACGCGTTCGAGCTGGGCGCGCAACAGGGCGGTTGTCGCCGGAATGGAGGAGACGTAGAGTAGCAATGTTCCGAGCAGCAGCAGGGCGGTGTGCAGCTTCGGTTTGTGCTGTACCAATAGTGCGGACACGAGCAATAACAGCGGTCCGCCCGGCGGTAGCACCAGGGTCTCGAAAAGAAACTTGATCGGATGGCTCATCGCATCGATTCCGCGGGCCACCGCGAATCGGTGAAAGGCATTGGATCGGTCCCGCGCATTTAAGGCAGTATAAACGTTTTAGTCCTTCTCGTGAGGATCGCACGACCGTTCACTTTATGAGCATGACCGATGCGCTGAGAGCCGCCGTGAATGTCATCGATGAGGCGCTCTGCCTGCTCGATGGGAAGAATCGATTGCGGTTTCTCAATGCGGCGGCCGAGCGATTGCTCGGTTACCGGCTGGATGAACTGTCTGGCAGGGACTTCAGCGAGCAGGTGGGGGCGCTTCCTGAAGTGGCCGCCGGAGAGACCGAGGTTCGTTTCAGGCGTAAGGACGGCACGTCGATCAGGGTCCTCTGCCGACTCCGCCGAATTGCCGAAAGCGGCGACGGCGCTAGCTGCGCAGTGGTCTTTCGGCCAATCGATCGGCCCTCTGGCGATTCACTGCGTGACAGCGGGCCTACCCTCCGGGTCATCATTGATGCCATCGCGGAAGGCGTCATCGTTATTGGCGAAGGCGGCCTGATCGAGCTGTTGAATCCCGCCGCGGAACGCCTGTTCGGCTACGCCGAGCAGGAAATGCTGGGGCGCGATATCCGCCTGCTCATGCCTACGCCACAGCACGAAGCGCCTGACGGCTACTTGGCCGACTTTTTGCCAACTGACGGCCAGGAGATGACTGCCACCAGCCGAGACGTTCGCGGTCAACGCAAAGACGGCGCAATCTTCCCCATCCACCTGGTCATCGGAGAGCTGCGTGAAGGGAACCGCCGGCTGTTCGTCTGCATCACCCACGACTTGAGTTACCGCAAACGGACCGAGAAAAAGCTCGTCACGCTCTCCGAAGTGATCGATCAGAGTCCCATTGCGATCCTAATCTCGAGCCTCGATGGCCGCATAGAATACGTCAATCTCGGATTTACCCGCCTGACGGGCTACCACGCGGAAGACGTGGTCGGCAAGAATACGAGCATGCTCCAGTCCGGCTCCACGACTCCGGAACAGTATCGGCGTCTGTGGGACACCATCCGCCAGGGAAAGGAATGGCGCGGTGAGATTCAGGACCGCAAGAAAAACGGCGACCTCTACTGGGCGCTGCAGGCCATTTCGCCGCTGCGCGATGCAGCGGGCAACATCACCCACTACCTCGCGGTGCAGCAGGACGTCACCGACCAGAAACGGAATAAGGAAGCGCTCCGGGAAAGCGAAGAGCGCTTCCGCCAGGTCGCCGACATGGCGGGCGAGTGGCTATGGGAACAGGATGCGGCGGGGTGTTATATCTATAGCAGCAGCGCGGTGCGGGAAATCCTCGGCTATGAGCCGGATGAAATCATCGGCAAACATTATCTGGATTTGCTGACGCCTGAAGACCGCGCCCGCTGGACGGCCGAGCTGGCGCCCGTACAGCAACGGCGCTTTTATCGCCTGATCAACCACTATCGTCACAAAGATGGCCGCGAAGTGTTCACCGAATCGACCGGTGAACCGGTCTTCGACGCCAACAGAGAACTCCTCAAGTGGCGCGGTGTCGATCACGACATCACTGCCCGCAAGCGGTATGAGGATGCGCTGCGCGTGCGGGACCGCGCCATCGAAGCGGCCAGCGTTGGGATCAGTATTACCGATGCGCAGCACGAGGGCTTTCCGAACATCTACGTGAATCCGGCGCTGAGCCGGATCACCGGTTATGCGCGCGACGAGCTTCTTGGGCAAAACATGGGCCTGCTGCAAGGACGCGGCACCGATCCCGCAGTCGTGGCGG
>CADDZF010000126.1 GCA_902812445.1 Methylococcaceae bacterium
GTTCCAGCTCTTCCGGCTCGATATGGACGTAGCGCAGCAGATCGTCAGCGCCGTCACCGTGCATAGGCTCGATGAAGCGATAGCTGCCGTCATCATCCAGCTCGACGTTAACGGAGTGCGTATCGCCGAACAGGTTATGCATGTCGCCCAGAATTTCCTGATAGGCGCCCACCAGGAAAATGCCGATCAGGTATGGCTCGTCCGCTTTCAGCGCGTGCAGCGGCAACGTCGTTTCGATACTCTGGCGGTCGATATAGGCGTCGATGCGACCATCTGAATCGCACGTGAGGTCCTGGATGACGGCTCGGCGCGTGGGTTCTTCATCCAGACGCTGCAGCGGCACGACCGGGAAGATCTGGTCGATCGCCCAGGCATCGGGTATCGACTGGAACACCGAAAAGTTGCAGAACACCTTGTCCGCCAACCGTTCATTGAGTTCGTCGAGCACCTCGCGATGGGCGCGCAGGTGAACATCGAGACGCTTGCGAACTCGGTGTAAAATCGCCGCGTTCAAGCTCTCGGCCTGCGCCAGCTCGATCAGGCTGAGCTTGCCCTGCACGTACATGGCGCGCGCCTCGCCGAGATCGAACTGGGCATCGTGGTAGCTGCTGAGAACCGGCGCGGACGGCAGGGTTTCCAGCAGCTCGGTCAAGTCCTGCAGCGGCTGGGCGCTGGATCGGATCGGCTCCGGCGCTGCTTCGGGCACCGCCTCCACGTCGATGACATTAGTGATCAAAACGGCGTGATGTGCGCTCAAGGCCCGTCCCGCTTCGGTGATGAGGTGCGGATGCGGCAAGCGGTACTCGGTACAGATTTCATGGTAAGCGCGGACGATACTCTCGGCATACTCTTCGATGCTGTAGTTGATCGAACAGTCGCTGCTGGAATGCGTGCCTTCATAATCGACGCCGAGGCCACCGCCGACATCGGCATAGCGGATGGCGGCACCCAGCTCGAGCAGTTCGGCGTAATAGCGGCCGGCTTCGCGCAGCGCGGTCTTGACATCGTTGATATTTGCGATCTGCGAGCCCAGATGAAAATGCATGAGTGTGAGCCAATCCAATTGACCCGCCTCTCGCAGCTCGTTAACCAGCTTCAATACTTCGTTGGCGTGCAGACCAAATTTGGACTTCTCGCCGCCGCTGTTCTGCCATTTGCCCGCGCCGATGCTGGATAAGCGCACCCGTACGCCGAGCTGCGGCGCGATACCTAACGCCTTGGATTCAGCGAGGATCAAGGCCAGTTCGGATGGCTTCTCGATGACGATGAAGACGTTCAGGCCGAGCCTGAGGCCGATGAGGGCGAGGCGGATGTACGCGCGATCCTTGTAGCCATTGCAGATGACTATACTGGCACGGGCCAACGCGAGGATGGCGAGCAGTTCCGATTTACTGCCGGCCTCCAGACCGACACCGGCCTGGTTGTTCCCCAAGATGCCTTCGATGACCCGCCGCTGCTGATTGACCTTGATCGGGTAAACCGAGGTGTAAGGGCCTTGATAGCCGTAGTCCGCCCGCGCGTGGTCGAAAGCCTGCTGCAAGGCGTGCACGCGGTCTCTCAGGATATCGGTGAAGCGGATGAGGACGGGCAGCGACAACCCTTCCTGCTGGACTGCCTGCGCGATTTCGTAAAGGTCGACTTCACCTTGGCCAGCGTCCCGCCGCGGATAAACGGCAACACGCCCGCTACCGTTGATGTCGAAATAGCCATCGCCCCAGTGCGCTATGGCGTAGGTTTCGCGCGCCCGTTGCAAAGTCCAGTGCCTGTCGTTCATAAAAATGTTCTTTCAAAGGGAACGCATTATGTGGAAAATCCGCGTGTTTCTCCAATACCAACCAAAGCTTCGATGATTAACGATTCCCAATGGTTTACTGAAGTCGACCGGCAACACGGTAGCGCGTTTTCGTTAAGGCTGAAGAAAAAGCTGCACGAAGAACAGACGCCTTACCAGCGTATCGAAATCTATGAAACCGAGCACTTCGGCACTCTGATGGTGATCGATGGCTGTACCATGGTGAGCGATGAGGACAATTTTCTTTACCATGAAATGATGACGCATCCGGCCTTGTTTACCCACCCGAAACCTGAAACCGTTTGGATTATCGGCGGTGGCGACTGCGGCAGCCTCAAAGAGGTGCTGAAACATGGGGAAGTCAAAAAAGCCGTGCAGATCGAAATCGATGAGCGCGTGACGCGGCTGGCCGAGGAGTATTTCCCGGAATTATGCGAAGCCAATGGCGATCCGCGCGCGGAGTTCCTCTTCAGCGACGGCATTCAGTGGGTCAATCATGCTCCAGCCGGCAGCGTCGATGTTATCATCGTGGACAGCACCGATCCCGTCGGGCCGGCGGAAGGTCTGTTCAACGAGGCGTTTTACCGGCAATGCCATCGCTGTCTGGGCGGCAACGGCATCCTCGTGCAACAAAGCGAATCGCCGCTGTTCCATCAAGCATTGCTTCAATCGATGCAAAAAACCATGCGAGCGGCGGGTTTTGCAGAAATTCAGACCTTAACCTTCCCGCAATGCATTTATCCCTCTGGCTGGTGGAGCGCGACGCTGGCGGGCAAGGAAACGCTCTCGGGTTTGAGGGAGGAGGCCGCGCGAAACAGGCCTTTCAGCACGCGGTACTACAACGCGGAGATCCATAAAGGCGCGCTGGCCACCCCTGAGTTCTTGCGAGAACTGTTTTAAGCTTTGCAGGGAAGCGGCAATAAAAAAACCCGCCTCAGGCTGCCAGCCCTCGCGCGGGTTGTTCGCTGCCCCGAAAAAATATAGTCAGGCAGCCAGGTTCTTGGCGGCGAAATCCCAGTTCACCAGATTCCAGAAAGCTTCCACGTACTTGGGCCGGGCGTTTCGATAGTCGATGTAATAAGCATGTTCCCACACGTCGCAGGTAAGCAGTGGTGCCTGGCCCGATGTGATGGGATTACCTGCATTGCTCGTGCTCATGACGGCTAAGGCGCCATCGGCATTTTTAACCAGCCAGGCCCAGCCCGAGCCGAACGTCGTGACGGCGGTTTTGGTGAACTCATCCTTGAAGGCGGCAAACGAGCCGAATTTCTTGTTGATGGCATCCGACAGTGCGCCGGCCGGCTCTCCCCCGCCGTTCGGCGACAGGCAATTCCAGTAGAACGTATGATTCCAGACCTGGGCTGCATTATTAAAAATGCCGCCGGACGATTTTTTGATGATGTCTTCCAGGGATAAGTTCTCGAATTCGGTACCCTTGATCAGGTTGTTCAGATTCGTCACATAGGTCTGGTGATGCTTACCGTAATGGTATTCGAGGGTCTCCGCGGAAATATGCGGTTCGAGAGCGTTTTCGACATAGGGAAGAGAGGGAAGTTCATGTGTCATGCAAAGTCTCCTGATGCTTTTGTCGCTTGTTACTTTCCGTAAGCCTTTACGGTACCAAGCCTACAGACCCAATGAGCGCTAAAAACCAGTCTAACATCGCTAGGCTAGCATAGGAAGTGTTAAAAACGCATGAATCTTCGGCTCCGTCGAGCCCTGAAAGGAGGCTGCTGGCTTGGGACGCGAAGCACGATCATGCGCTCGATGAGAGCTTCCAGCGACGCTGGATCGGCCTGGTTTTTGGATATTATACCTTGGAAATCAAATGCTTGTCATGTTATACTGAAAGCTGGGAAGAATGCAGCGAAGACTGGCGGCGGACGTGGCAATAAGAACACGCTGTATCGCAAAGCGTGTTCTATATCGCCAACTTCCGGAGCGGCTGATGCGAACCCTTTCAGGTCTTCTCCCTCGTGTGGCCAAATCGCCAGGTTTACTGCTCGCGGACACGGTTTTCAGTACAATTGTTGAACACGTGCCTTCCATGCGCCGTTGGCCTGGCGTTTTAGCACGCTGTAGAGGACGCCGTCATAGTGGTATTTCATTACCTGTTGCGGGTTTTGTAGCGTTTTCGAGGTGGATAACGTCGCGGTAGTGACGATCATGTCCTCTTTCTCGCCTTTGACTTTCCTAATTTCAATCGCATAAACGCCGGATTTTCGATCCAGTAATGCCTGCCAAAATGCCTTTATCTCACTTGGGCCTTTGGATACCGAGCCATCCGGTTTCACCAGCATGGCGTTATCTTCATAAAGGGAGAGAATCTCCTCGATTTTGCCCGTTGAGAATGCTTTATTCCATTCAGCGACGTTGGCTTCGGCAATTTTCGCTAAGTCTTCCGTCGCGCTAGAGGCGTTCGAGACGCTCAGGCCGAACAATAACAGGGATAGCAGCAATTCAGTTCGTTTCATGGGGATTTTCCGTGGTAGTTTTCCATGCCAATACTATAGTGAACATACTTATTGTTTACAATAACTAATAAATTGATTTATTGTTTCATAATAAAAGCACAAGAAAAGGCAATCGATATGGACAAGCTAACCAGCATGGTGGTGTTTACCAGAGTTGCAAAAGCCGGCAGCTTCGCATCGGCGGCTAAAGAACTTGGACTTTCGCGCGCCATGGCAACCAAGCACGTCATGCAACTCGAAAACAGCCTGGGGATCCGATTGCTCAATCGCACGACGCGAAATCTCAGCTTGACCGAGGTCGGCGTCGTTTATCTGGAACGCTGCCTGCAGATCATCGACGACATCGAGGAAACCGAACTGGCCGTCACCCGCCTGCAAACAGAACCGCGGGGAACTCTAAAAGTCAACGCAACGCCGTTTTTCGGCGCTTACCACCTGGCGCCCGCGATCGCTGCTTATCTGGAAATCTACCCGGACGTCAACGTCGAACTGGTGTTGCAAGCGGGTCATATCGACTTGATCGATGAAGGATTCGATCTCGCCGTCCATCTGGGTGATCTCAATGATTCCAGCCTCATCGCGCGCAAGCTAGGTAGTTCACAACGACTGGTGTGCGGCGCGCCGAGTTACTTCAAACAACACGGAATTCCGCAAACGCCGGACGATCTAAGAAAGCACAACTGTCTGGTCAATTGGAGTATGCCGCCGCGCGATCAATGGCAGTTCACCGAAGCGGACAGCAGAAACGCTACGGTGGTGAAAGTAACCGGCCGGCTGCAAGCAAACGTGGCGGATGCCTTGCGAATCTCCGCCATCAATGGCATTGGTCTGGTGCTGTTGCCCACTTATATGGTCGGTCAGGACTTGCGTAAAGGGCGCCTGCAGGCGGTACTGACGAATTATGAGCCGGCGATTCTGGAAATCCATGCCATTTACCCTCACCGCAAGCATTTATCCGCCAAAGTGAGAACTTTTGTCGATTTCCTTCATGAACGCTTTCAGCCGAAGCCGTACTGGGAAGACTGGACGGCGCAGGGAGAATAGCCGGACGAGCCCAGCGGCGGAGGAGACATAACCATGAATAACGCGAATAGAGAAGATCAAGCCATTACTGCGATCAAGGAAGTGATGCTGCTGGTTGCCTTCATGGCGCTGATAGCGGCTCTATATGATATGAAGTTTCTGGCAGCCTTGGGTTATCTTAGCGTGGTGCTGATCATCTGGCACGAGCCGAAAATCAGAAAATGGCTGCACAAAGGGTGATCGCCACCCGGCAACCGACGGAGATCTTGGATGCCTTTAGAAATAGAACGAAAATTTTTGCCGATCGATGAGACGTGGCGGCAGGCCGTACGTGGCTCCATAAGCTTGCGCCAGGGCTATCTCAGCAATGAAACCGGCTGCTCGGTGCGCGTCAGGATCGGCGGCAGCCAGGCGTGGCTCAACATCAAAAGCGTGACCGTCGGTGAGCAGCGCCAGGAGTTCGAATATGAGATTCCGCTGGCAGATGCGCAGAGCCTGTTGGACACGCTATGTCAGAAGCCGCTGATCGAGAAGGTACGCCATTTCGTCGATATCGGCCCGCATACGTGGGAAATCGACGTTTTCGACGGCGACAACGCCGGTTTGGTGATCGCCGAGATCGAACTTGAAAGTGCCGATGAGGCGTTCGAAAAACCCGCCTGGCTGGGTGAAGAAGTCACCTACGATGCGCGCTATTACAACACGAGCCTGTCGAAGCGTCCCTACAACAGCTGGTGAGCGAGAAACTGTTGGTTCTTCGCCCGGGGATCCGAGGTAAAAATGCCGTTCTCGGAAGCCGTTGACGATGCGAGCGTTTTAATGGCCCGTGAGTTTCCGCCACGGTTTTCGCACCGCTTGCTGCCGTAGCAGCGTCCAGCATCATGACTCTATTGTCTATCCTCTTTGGCCTGATTGCGGCCTTCATCATCCTGGCCATCGGGCTCGGCAGGCGTTTGGCGCCGAGCCACGCGGCCGCCAGCCGTATCCTTTTGAGTGCCGCACCGGCCGAAGTCTGGCAGATCATCACCGATTTTCCGGCCTATCCATCCTGGCGTCCGGGACTGGTTGCCATCGAGCGCGGACCTTTGATAGACGGCCATCAAAGCTGGTATGAGATCTGTTCGAAACACGGCAAGATTCATTACGAAGTCGTGGAGATCGAACCGCCGCACCGGCTGATTACGCGCCTCGTGGGGGACCACCTGCCATTGAAGAGCACTTGGAATTATGAGCTTACCGAGCATGCCGGAGGTACCCGGCTAACAATTACCGAAAGCGCCCAGATACTGCATCCGATTTTCCGTTTTTTCTCCCGGTATGTCCTCACTTACCACGGTACCATGGACATTTTTCTGATCGCCCTGGCTAACAAGCTGGGGGATAAACCGGAGCCGCAGCATCTCACCGTCAAGCAAGCCATGACGGCTTGACGATCGTTAACACGCGCGGCCCGCCCTGCTAGGCTTGGTTCCTCGCAATATCGGCGCGACGGGGTATGAATATCGTACTGCTCGGTATCCTGGCTTATATCCTGCTGCAGTTGCTCTTCGGCATGGGGGTCTCGCGCCGTATCGCCAGTGAAGACGATTATCTGCTTGCCGGACGCAGCCTGGGCCCCGCACTGGGAACCTTCAGCGTTTTCGCCACCTGGTTTGGCGCCGAGACCTGCATCGGCGCGGCGGGATCCGTTTACGCATCGGGGCTTTCGGGCGCCAGTGCAGAGCCTTTCGGCTACGCCGCCTGTCTGGTGCTGATGGGCCTCCTGTTCGCCGTGCCGCTTTGGCGACGCAAACTGACCACGCTGGCTGATCTTTTTCGCGTACGCTATTCCCCCGGGATAGAGCGGCTGGCTGTACTCATGATGGCCCCCACGTCGGTAATGTGGGCCGGCGCCCAGATCCGGGCGTTCGGTCAGGTCATCTCGGCTTCATCCGATTTCGAAGTCGAGATCGCCATTACCCTGGCGGCTGCGGTCGTCATCATTTATACCGTCTACGGCGGCCTGCTCGCCGATGTCGTGACCGACCTGGTGCAAGGCATCGCCTTGATCGTTGGCCTTATCGTGCTGCTGGTCGCCATCGTGAAGACCGGCGGCGGCATGGCTGCGGCCGCAGCATCCATCGATCTGGAACGTCTCAATCCGCTGGGCGGCGGGGAAAAGCCGCTCCTCGAACTGATCGAGACCTGGGCGATACCCGTTACCGGATCGCTGTTTGCACAAGAACTGGTCGCGCGCATTGCGGCCAGCCGTTCGCCGCAGATCGCCCGACGATGCTGCCTGATCGGCGGTGGACTGTACCTGCTCGTGGGATTGATACCGGTGTTCATCGGATTGGTCGGCTTCAGCTTGCTACCGGGACTCAAGCACCCGGAACAGATCGTGTTGCAGCTAGCTCAGCAAAAGCTTTCGACCGTGGCCTACATACTGTTCGCCGGTGCCTTAATCTCGGCCATCCTTTCGACGGTGGACAGCGCTTTGCTGGCAGCCTCCGCTCTGGTATCGCATAATGTTCTGGTGCCTCTGGCCGCGGGCATTTCGGATGCGGGTAAGGTGCGCATGGCGCGGGGCGCGGTGATAATTTTCGGCCTGATCGCCTATTGTCTGGCTTTGCGCGCAGAGGGGGTCTACGCACTGGTTGAGGATGCCTCGGCTTTCGGCGGCGCCGGCCTTTTCGTCGTCGTGCTATTTGGGCTATACACCCGCATCGGTCATGCCGTCAGCGCGGCAAGCGCGCTTCTCACCGGCATGGTGGTGTGGATCCTCGGTCACTATATGGTGGAACTTACGGCTCCGTATCTCACTTCACTGGCAGCATCGTTGATCGCTTATCTAACTGCGACCGTCTGGGAAAATAGCGCCGTGATCCTCGATCGCAGACAGCACTAGGATCAGGCGGTCCGGCAGTATTATTCTGGCCCGAAAATACCCTTTTGGTAGTTCGGGCCATCGCTAAGGCCGGGGGCGTACCGGCCTTAGCTGACACGGTTTGGCGCCGCGCGTTCGGCTCCCTGCCCCTTTAGTAACCCGGCCTATTTAAGGG
>CADDZF010000127.1 GCA_902812445.1 Methylococcaceae bacterium
GGGTTAATAATCACCCGAGCCTTTCGGCAGCCGTTTTTTCAGCACAACGGGACGGAGCGCGGGGACAAGTTATTGTTCGCCCCTGACGCCACTTAGGAATCCAAGATGATGAAGTTTGCGCGAAATCTGATTGTCGCCTGCGCTTTACTCATGGCCGCCGGCCTTGCTCATGCCGGGAACGCCCTGCGCATGGCGACCACCACCAGCACAGAAAATACCGGCCTGCTGCCGGTGCTCGATGCGCCTTTCGAAAAAAAGTACAACGTGCGGATTGATGTCATTGCGGTGGGGAGCGGCAAGGCGCTGAAGCTGGCGGAGAACGGCGATGTGGACATCGTCTTCGTACACGATCCCGAAGCCGAAGAGCGCTTCGTCGCCGCCGGCCACGGCATCGACCGCCAGGCGGTGATGCACAACGACTTTGTCATCGTCGGGCCGAAAGAGGACCCAGCCGGCATCAAAGCTGCAAAAACAGCCGCGGAAGCGATGAAAAAAATCGCCGAAGCTAAGGTAGGCTTCGTCTCTCGGGGTGATGAATCGGGTACCCACGTGAAGGAAAAAAAGCTTTGGCAGGCCTCTGGGGTCAATGCCGCGGGTGACTGGTATCTCTCGGCAGGCCAGGCGATGGCGGCGGTATTGCGCATGGCCGACGACAAGGGCGTCTACACCCTCTCGGATCGCGCGACGTACCTGGCCTTCAAAGACAAAATCAGGCTGGAGATCTTGTTCGAGGGTGATCCGGTGCTGTTCAATCCCTATCACGTGATCGCGGTCAATCCGAAAAAGCACGCGGACATTAACTATTCTATGGCCAAAAAATACATCGCCTATGTCACGGGCGAGGAAGGCCAGACCATCATTGCCCGCTTTCGAGTGAAAGGGCAGCAGCTATTTTATCCGGATGCGATACCCGGAGCCTTGAAGGGAGTTAAAAAAGTAGCCCCGTGATCCAGGGCGAGAGACGTTGCCCCTGGCACCGACGCTCCGGCGGTTGGGCCGATTCCGCTGCACCGTTACCGGGCCTTAAAAAAGCCAGACCGAGGAAGGCACCGATCGGATTGAGCAGCTGGCCGCCCAGCTCGGTCTGCCCCGCGCCGCCCTGACGGGGCAAACGGATCTTCGGCTGACCCCGGCGGCCGGTAGCGCTGTTCATCGATGCAGCCCACGACCTGCCCCGGCCGAGCCTGGTGGAATTCGGCTACCGCGCCGACGTGTTCACCCTGGACGGCATCGCCGGCAGCCAGCGGGACTACCTGCTCTGGCTCCTTTCGGCCTGCACGCGGGGCAAGGTCGCCCCTGAGGCCATCCTGCCCGAGGCTGCCCGGAAGCTTTTGACCACTCGCCTAAAGACGCCGCTGCAAATCCAGAAGGATTTCGCGCTGGCCCTGGAAGCCGGCTATCAGACCGGCGAAAGCCCAGTCTCGGCCGAGCGGGTGGAGGCGGTCCTCTCCAAGCAGCTCAATAATCTGGAAGCCACCCTGGCCCGCCACAGCTATCGGCTGCGCGACCTGGTGGAGGAGCTCGATGCCGAGCCGGCGGAGATCCGAGCCTGGTTCGGTAACCAGTTGCACCCGGCTCGCGCCAACGAACGGCGCGAGCGCCTGCAGGCCGCCGGAATGCCGATTTGACCCGGCCCTTGGAGGATTGAATGCATCACTTACCCTTGCTGATCAACATCGCGGCCGCCCTGGCATCGCCTTATGGAAACTGCTGAACCGCGAGCGACAGGTGTTTCCCGGCCTCAAGGCGCCTCTCGCCCACCATATCGTCATCGTTGGCTGCGGCCGGGTGGGCGGGCATTTCCTGGAAGTCGTGGAGCATTTTCAACTGCCCCCAACGGCGAAGTCCGTCACTGTCCGACAGGAAACCGAGTGATCGAAGTCAGGCAGCCAGTCTGCTGCGGCCTTGACTTCATTGCTTGCCATAGTGAGCCTCATTGCGCTTTACGCCAGAGACCTCTCGCACTTCCGCGAGCCGATCGACAAGGCCCTATAACCCACGTCCCGACTGAATCTAAAACCCGGGCACCGGTCCCTGTGACGCTTCAGTTAACGGCGCTGCGAGCAGGGCGGTTTCATCCAGGGGAGACCTGAAACGGGGCACCCTTGCGTTCATCGCGGTCTTCCATCCGACCCGGGCCAAACCTTCCGGTCCTGCTCGTCAAGAATTAATGCACTACAGCTTCCTTTTCAGCCCGTTACATAAGCATCTCGCCATCTCGCGTAATGAGAACGGGAATGCCGGCGAATTTCTGCAGGTGGAACCCTTCGAAGCCTACATCCAGCTCGGCATATACTCCGGCATAGTCAACTAAGGTGCCGATTGCTACCTCTTCGCCGAGCTTGATCGATTCGGTATAGTCGGAGCGGTAGTGTACGCCGGCGATATTGCGGCCGATGGCGATATTGGAAGCGAGCTTGTTCAGTTCACCGCCAACTGTCAGTTGATCTTTGTCGGCTCCCGAGTAATCCACTAGGGCGAGGCCATCGGCTGATGCCACTTTCGGGGAAAGGTTCACCTTTGTGATCGGGTGAATGAGTTCAGAAAATTTCTGGGCGCCAGCAAACCAGGCTTTCAGAATGGTGGTGCAGGCGCCCGCTACGGTAGCATGCCCTGCCCCATAGGCCGGATGAGTGGGACTTCCCTCCCGAAACGCCATGGGTAACAGATAGCTGCCGTATTTCGCATGGACCTCGGCGAGTGCGCTGGAGCTGAATAGGTCCGGATGAATCGCATAATCCTTTACCCCAGTCTGCTGTTGATGCACGCGGGCGGCAAAGACTTCGGGCCGCAGACGGCGATGTACGAACCATTTTTGATACCACACCGCATGCAAGGCCCGCGTCGCAACTTCGGGCAGCAGCGCGGCGATGTGTGGCGGACCAAAGCTCCCAAACGGCGCTTCTTTGGTTATTTGGGTATTGCTCCTATAGGGATTTCCTGTATCCGCTCTGGCGCCGCCCGTGAGCAGAATTAACATGGCGTTGAAGTAAGCCTGATAGAGCACGTCGATGTGCACCCATTCGCTGAGGTCACGGCCGTTGCGAATATAGCGGCGCACCGCATCGTGGGCCGGTCCTCCCGGATTTACGCCATTTTGTACGCTCAGCCAGTCATTGAAACTCGTCATGTAGTCGGCACCAGACAGTACCGTGCGCATTTTCTGATCGATTTGCTGCGTACCGAAGTAACAGTCTTGCAGTAGAAATTGCGAAACATAGGGTCCCACATTGTCTCCTGGATGAACTCCCCGAAACAGGGTTTTTGGGATAATCGCACCTGCCTGCTGGGGAAAGATATGCTTGGCGCTGCGCGTATTCAAATCAACTACGGATTGATCGATAAGGGTATTGCCGACTGCATAATCGGAAAAATGAATATCTCTGGTGAGTGCCATCCAGTAATTTTCAGCAATTTCTGCGGCGATCTCCGTGCCGGCGAAAGGTGGAGGACCTTCCATGCGGAGCTGCCTCGGATTTGGTCCCACCAGCTCGGCGGCAAGTCCGCCTTGGGGATTGGTGAAAAGGATCTGCTCATCCTCAGGGTGGCTGGTGCTGCCTAAGGGGATATCATTGAAGTCCGCTTGTGAGCCGCTGCCTAGGGCATCGATCAAGGCGTTAAAGCCATCAGGATCGACTTCACCGAGGGAATTGTGGGGCAGGCCTTTGGAGTAACTTGCCCGATGATCCGGATAAAGATCTTCATCACCATTTGGGCTTTGTGCGGCGAAGGGCTGGTTCGACCAAACCTGGGCACGGTCAACACGGCGCAAGTATCCGCTTGTCACTGGGGGGTTGGTGGTCGGCATGTCATTTCTCCTGCTGTCCATTGTCGCTTCTATAGAGCTGGTCTTTGTCAGGCTGGATTAGCGCAGGCGCATCGCTGTAGTAGGTCGTCTCCACCTCGTTGGTCGGCAGGGCCTGCGCCGCTGTCGCTAGGCCAAGCAAGATGGCTGAATACGTCAAGACGCTGAGCTTAGTGAATTTGGGGGAGTGGTTCATTTCCGATCTCCTGGCTGAGTCTTCGCTGAAAACAGGGTTTGCCGCAGCCGTTCCGTCTGACCGACTACGAGCGCCGAGGCGCACTGTCAAGTTATGGAAATGGCGAGGAGAAAGCGGTGATTGGCGACGCAAACGGTCCGGTAATATGCACTTGAAAATCGACCCCAACATGTAACGCAGCGGCCTGCAAGCCAAGGTGGAGCACGCCGTCGTGTCCCCAACCGCCCTCGCCCAATGAGCCATAACGACCGCTAGTTCCGCCCATCGGGTCGTATAGACCGGCGCCTTTAGCCGGGCGCGCATCCGCCAGCGGTCACGTGTGGCTTCGCCCGCATAGTGTACGGTTTGGCGTCGAGCAGCAGACCCCCGCTTTTTGGTAGGCGAGACCGGGACGGTAGAGGCGGTCCGGGAAGGGCAGGGGCAAAGGCGACCGCGTGATGCGGGTGAAGGAATACTGCCGGAAAGCCGGGAACAAGGAACTGCGCCGCGATGGCGGTCGGGCCGAGATCGAGGCCGCGCCGTCCGGACGTCGCAAGCGACGTCCGGCACCGTGAACAAGTTCTTCCAGAGCCTCGCACACAACTATGTAGACAGCCCTATCCTGAGCCATAGTTCGGATCAACACTGCCTAAGCTCGGAGACGTACGGTATCTTTCCGTAACGCTCCTCGTACCAAGACCTCTTTACGGTATGACACGCGCCATCGAGTGCCCATGCCCAGATCATCCGGAAACGCTCGGGATAACGACAATAGTTGATGGCCCTGGCATGTGATTTCCACCCTCTCCAAAAACTCCAACTATTCCACTGGTCCAGATGCACGCAGCCCGGAACCGCTTGCGCGGTCAAGTCCTGCGTCTCGACGTCCGAGATATCGACTCCATCCCGCGTCTCTTCACCGGTAAGAAGGCCCTTCGCGGGGTTCGGGCGCTCAAAAACGACCGACTGAAACTCGAGTTTCTGGGTCTTGATGATATGGAACGCCGGCATTGCCTGGGGCGAAGGTTCAGCACCGTTATCCTTTGCCCTGCTCACATAGAGAATGCCGTTGCCCCGATCCACATACACCCCCGATACCTCGCCGATCGGGCTGACGATGACCATCTCCGAGTTAAAATCGACAGAGGGCAACTCTGGGTGAGGCTCTCGGCCTTCCGTATAAGCCTCCCAGAAGCTTTTCCAGGTTTCCGGGTCACTAAAAACCGGCTGCACAGCGGGATTGTCTTTGCTGAAACGGCTTGCTTGCCCTAGTTCGATCGTCGTGAACGGCACCGGTTCAGCCGTAGAAGCTACGTCGGTTTCCTGAGACAACACCCGTCCGAGCGTGGTCAACGGCGCCTGTTCAGACGAGTCAGACACGCTGGGTTCCTGGGATAACACCGGAAAGACGACAGCAAAAGACAAAAATGCACTCAAGATTACCTTATTCATCATCCGATCCTCCATTAATTCAACTAACGCCATAACGAGGTGCTCCATGATCCTCTCGATAATGCCTTTCAGCCTCTATGAGGACAGGATGTAAACCTCGTCGCGTTACCATTAGAAAACGCCATGCCAAACTAGAACGTTTTCTCTACATCCTTTTAAATCAATGGCATGAAGAGTCAGTATGTCCGAGTTTCGGAAGCTCGACCCCTGCAACATAAGTTGACAGGGTGAGACAAAATCAATGATTGTCCCAACTTCCCAGTGCCAGGCCGGGTTAATAAAGGGGCAGGGAGCCGAAAGCGCGGCGCCAGCGGCGTGAACCAAAGCCGGGCGTGTAGCGGCCTTGGCGATAGAGCGAACTAGCGGGAGGGTATTTTCGCGCCAGAATAACGATCACAATGATTAACAGTGAATCAATCAAGCGACAGGTCACATTGAAGCATGCTTCAAACTGACGCTGACCCGCTGATAGATCACGGCCACGCCTGGCCCGTGTCGGATTTACAGAGGGACCACTCCGAGCCGATCGTCCGACTACAACATATATCCGATGTCCGAGGCACCGGTGGGATAGGCGAACATCGCCGTCTTGAGCTGTTCGGCCGTGAGGTCGTGACGTATTGCGAGAGCAAAAATGTTGATCACCTCGTCCGCATTCGGGCCCAGGAGATGTGCGCCGAGTACCCGGTCGGTTTCCTCGTCGATGAGCACCTTGAAGCCATACGTGGGCTCCGCGGCCTGGCGCGCTGTGAACCAGTCGGATGCCTTTTTGCTTTGCATGCGGAGCGTGATGCCACGCTGGCGCGCCTCCGCTTCGCTCAGCCCCACGGCGGCAAGCGGCGGGATCGTGAAGACGACGCTCGGCACCCCGGCGTAGTCCGGCTTTTGGTGGTTCCCGTTCAGCAAGTTCGCCGCGACTACCTTGCCATCGTGGCTTGACACCGGCGTCAGGGGCGGGCCTACTTGCGCCGCGTCGCCGGCCGCATACACCGCCGGATTGGTGACGCTCTGCAGGAACTCGTTGAGCTTGAGCCGGCCCTTCTCGTGCGCCACTCCGGCAGCATCCAGCTCGAGCGCGTCGAGCGCGGGCGCACGGCCGGCTCCATGTACCACGAGGTCGGCTGGGAAGGTTTCCTGGCTGCCATTCGCAGAGGCATGGACAGTGAAGCCGCCACCTTCCTTCTCTACGGTCTCGACGGCGGTATCGGTGCGCACGTTGATACCGAGAACTCGGGACTTCTCCACCAGCCATCCCACAAGGTCCGGGTCAAATGGCCGGAGCACGCGCGACGCTTGCTCGAGAACAGTTACTTCGGCACCGGCGCGCCGGGCGGTATGCGCAAACTCGAAGGCGATAAAGCCGCCGCCGACGAGAACGATCCGGCGCGGCAGAGTCGTCGATTCCAGAAATTCCTCATGGGTGATCAAGTACTCCTCGCCCGCGATGCCCAGCTTCATCGGCTCGGCTCCCGAGGCGATCAGAATGTGTTCCGCCTCCAGCGGTTCACCTGCGACCTCGAGCGTCTGGCGGCCGGTGAACCGAGCCCGTCCGTGGTAGGTGTCGATGCCCTGTTCGGCGTAACGCTGCTCGTGCTTTTCTGGAACGGGATCGGTAAATGCGCGCTTGAAAGCCATCAGATCCGGCCAGTCGAGGTGCGTGTCGCCCCCAACACCCTTGCCCCGCATGCGCCAGGCGTGGTCGACCGCCGTGGCGCCACCGACGAGAATCTTCTTGGGGTCGCAGCCGCGCAGTGCGCAGGTGCCGCCATATGGACGGAAGTCAATCACCGCAACGCTCCAGCCTGCAGCACGCACGCGCATCGCGGCCACCATCGCCGCCGTCCCGGTACCAATGACTACGAGTTGGTATCGCTTTGCCATTCGCAGTTTCTCCATGAACCATGAAAGGATGAACCGCTCTTCGGCTCAAGCTGGGAGCCGTTACTGCTCTGTAGCAGTCTTCGCTCCCGCACCGCGCTGATCGGTATTCATTCTAGAGACACCGTTGCCTCACGCGCAAGAGGGTGCGAGCTGTGTCATCGCCAATCCCATCCGGCCGGGAAGCGCTCATGATCTATCCCTGAACGCCGCTCGACGTGTTGGCGCAGCTCAGCCAGCGGCGCGCCGCCGCTTCACCGGCATACGGCGTCCAGCGCCCGGCACAGCCGTATCAGAATCCCGGAATACCGGTCGAGGAGTTGTTCGCCCGGCGGCGCAGTACTCCGTAGCCCCTCTCTTCTATCTTCTCTCTTCCAACCACTCCGGCTTCAAGTCTGGACGGCTTACTTTTGCCTCTCGCTCCAAATCCCATCTAGACCATCCCTCGAACTTCCGTAGAACGGCTCACCTCGCTGCCGATCCGCTCGTCCTTGCCCGCTGCTCAGCCAAAAATGCCGCCATCCTCGGACATGGCCGAAATTAACGGTCGGCAGCTTGGCGGGGCAGCAGGAACCGGCCCGAATAGATGTCAGGTAGGTTTTCGGAGCTGTGGAAACTTAAAAGTTAAGTGGGTGTGACTTTAGTCCTCTCTTCGAGTCACACGACGCACTAACGGATAGACCCGCAAAAGCAGGTTAATTGGGAAAATGTCTTCGCTTGTTGGGAGGCTTTCAGACAGGTCATCACGCCCAAGCGACCGTTTACAGGGCTTTTTTTCTCGATATAAATTAGTTTCAAAACTGGTCTATTCATGAGGAACGCCAATGTCTATCACTATCGATTCGTTTGAAGCCAAAACCCATTTATTCCATTTCTAATTCTGAAGTGAATCTATGATCCATGGCCAAGCGACGATCGAATGGACTCGGCCGTGGTCGTTTTCCAGCGTTCTCAAGCTGTCTTCCAAGTGATCCTCCAGAGCGTCGAT
>CADDZF010000128.1 GCA_902812445.1 Methylococcaceae bacterium
CCTAATGATCGATTATGCCAAGCAGCGGGCCAGAACGGTGGTATTCAGCACCCATGATCGTCTGCACGGTCTGGCGCTGGCCGACGATGTGGTCAGTCTGATCGACGGAAGACCGGTGATGGCGCCGCTGATCAATCTGTTCCACGGGCGCGTGCGCGATAGCCATTTTGAAACCGGCAAAATTGTCATCCATCTACCCCAGGACGTCCGCCAAGGTTCCCATGCATCGGTCGATCCGGCCGAGATCGTGCTTTCCACCAGCCCGTTGGCATCAAGCATCCGCAACAGCTTTCCCGGCCGCGTGGTGATGATCGCGGAAGAGGCCGGGCGGGTACGTATCAGCGTCGATGCGGGAGAAAAATTTCACGCACTGATTACCGAGGAATCACTGAAGGATCTGGAGCTCCACCTCGGCAAGACCGTGTGGGTCAATTTCAAAGCGACGGCGATCAAAATATTCTAGCGGCGATGAGCCTGTCGGCTAAATCGCAAAAAAGATCCCGTGGCAAGCTCTATGGAGACCCGCCACGGGCTAACTGGTTACACCCAAGGCAACCAGGAGGAGGTAAGCAGTTCATCGCAATCGCCCGGCGCTGTGTTTTTGCTGGGCTGCGGGGCTGGACGGTCAGTGCGGGCGGCGAGCTCGCGCGGAGCGCCGAGTGGAATGGCATCGAAGATGTCCTCGATGTCAGGATCGGCAGGGCGTTTCTTCGAGTCGGTCATACGGCGTCCTCAACGAATTCTATGGCAAGGATGACAACGTGGTTCTGCCTACGGGTGAGCTTTCCGGTTCCGTTTCATCGCGCGGTAGGAGATCGCGGCGATCCGTGTCGCGTCCGGCAAGCCGCCTCGGCAAGATGCCGTTGAATCCATGCAGGAGACGCGCCATATGCTCATACTGAGCATCGGTACGGTTAGTTGACACACTACGCCGCGCTGGCCGCGAAGGCAGTGACGTGGTTCACACGAAAATCGTGAAAAATGACCTCTGTCCGCGGCAATTGCGAAAACGGGCGGCTAAGCCCTGGCGCAAGCCCAGACATCGATGCGCTCGATACGGCATCGGCGCAAGGCTTTGGCCACCGCGTTCACAGTGGCGCCGGTGGTGATGACATCGTCGATGATCGCCACATGACTGGCGCCTGGGTGTTCGATGACCTGGAAAGCATTTTTGAGGTTGACCCGACGCTGTTTGGCCGGCAAACCGGTTTGCGGCGGGGTCGCGCGCGTCCGTATACAGGCGTTGACAGCAAGCGGGATGCCGAGCAGGCGCGAAATGGTCCTGGCGATTTCGGTCGACTGGTTGAAACCGCGCTGCTGGTAGCGGGCGGCGTGCAGGGGAATCGGAATCAGCCGCCCAGGCCGCTCCGGCAGGGCGGCCAGGCGTTCTGCCATCAGTGTTCCGAGCAATCGGGCGCAAGGATAATGGGCATTGAATTTGAGGGCGTGCAGCAGATGACGCACGGGCTCCTCATAGCGAAATATCGCCCAGGTAGCATCGAAAGCGGGCGGATGAATCTGGCAGTGGCCGCATACGAGCGTAGGCGCAGCCAGCGATCCTCCGCAGCGCAGGCAGCCGGTCTGATGGTAGGGGAGCGCCCGTGCACAGGGCGCGCAAAGGTCTCGCCCGGGCATGCCAGGATCGCCGCACAAGAGGCAGGTAGGCGGATAAAACCAATCCTGTATAATCGACAGGCGCTCGTTCAATACAGTCGGGGAAGGCAAAAGGAGCGTGGGGTGCTGCGGTTACAGGAACTCTACCATAATGCGCTTGCCGCAACCGCCTTCGGGAGCGAATTTGAACCCACATCGATTTCGCCGCTCCAGGGCGGCACTGCTTCTTGCGCTTGTTTGGAGATCAGGAGAATGCGGGCAGACAGCGTAAACGTTCAATCGGTAAGCCATGCTGTGACCGATATCCGTCACGACTGGCAACTGGCGGAGGTCAAGGCCTTGTTTCGCCTGCCATTCAACGACTTGCTCTACCGCGCGCAGGCGGTTCATCGACGCCATTTCGACGCCAATGAGATTCAGATCAGCAGCCTGCTCAGCATCAAAACGGGCGCCTGTTCCGAGGACTGCGCCTACTGTCCGCAAAGCGCGCGCTATGATACGGCAGTCAAGCGGGAGCACCTGATGCCCCTGGAGGACGTGCTGAAGGCGGCTGCGCAGGCCAAGGCCCAAGGTGCCAGCCGGTTCTGCATGGGGGCCGCCTGGCGCAGCCCGAAAGACCGCGACCTCGAGCAGGTCGCCCGCATGATCGAGGGCGTCAGCTCTCTGGGGCTCGAAACCTGCGTCACGCTGGGCATGCTGACCGATCGTCAGGCTCACCGGCTGAAAGAGGCCGGCCTGGATTACTACAACCACAACCTGGACACCTCGGAAGCGTATTACGCCGAAATCATCACGACGCGCACCTACCAGGATCGCCTCGACACGCTCAGGCGAGTGCGCGACGCCGGCATCCATGTGTGTTGTGGCGGCATCGTCGGCATGGGAGAGAGCGAAGATGACCGCGCCAAGCTGCTGCTGGAACTCGCGGCGCTGCCACAGCATCCCGAAAGCGTGCCGATCAACCTGCTGGTGCAGGTTGCCGGCACGCCTTTGGCCGGGACGGAAAAACTGGATCCTTTCATCTTCGTCCGCACCATAGCCGTCGCCAGAATATTGATGCCGGCCTCTCGCGTCAGATTGTCAGCAGGGCGCACGGCGATGAGCGATGAGATGCAGGCTTTGTGTTTTTTCGCCGGCGCAAATTCCATCTTTTATGGCGAGAGGCTGCTGACGACGGAAAATCCGCTCGTCGAACGCGATCGGGGCTTGTTCGACCGCCTCGGATTGCGCATGGAAACTCTCGACTCTTAGCATAGCGCGGTGAGACAACAGCACCTATCGGCTCGTCTGGCGGGCATACGCCAACAGGGGCGTTATCGATGGCGCCGCGTCATGGAAGGGCCGCAAGGGGTACACGTCGAGTGTGACGGCAGCCGGCTGATCAATTTTTGCAGCAACGACTACCTGGGGCTTGCCAATCATCCAAGCGTGGTCGCCGCCTGCAAGCGGGGCGTGGACAGTTACGGAGTCGGCAGCGGGGCGTCGCATCTGGTATGCGGCCACGGCAAGGCGCATCATGCGCTGGAAGAAGAGCTCGCCGAATTTACCGGGCGGGAGCGTGCGCTGTTATTCTCGACCGGGTATATGGCCAATCTAGGGGTCATTTCCGCGCTGCTGGATCGAGGCGACTGGATTTTCGAAGACCGTCTGAACCATGCCTCCTTGGTGGATGGCGGGTTGTTATCCGGTGCCCGCCTGAAGCGCTATGCCCATGGGGATGCAGCTGCGCTGCAGAATAGCGTCTCGGCATGCCCGGGCGCCAGTAAATTGATCGCCAGCGACGGCGTTTTCAGCATGGATGGTGATCTCGCGCCATTGCCGGCGCTCGCAGCGATCGCCAGAGAGTCAGATGGCTGGCTGTTGATCGATGACGCACACGGCTTGGGCGTCGTCGGAGAAAAAGGGCGGGGCGCGCTCGAGCACTATGCGATGAGCCAAGATGAGGTATCCGTACTGGTGGGTACTCTGGGCAAGGCGTTCGGCACGTTCGGCGCATTCGTCGCCGGGAGTGAAGAATTGATCGAAATGCTGATTCAGACTGCCCGAAGCTATATTTACACCACCGCCTTGCCGCCTGCCATTGCCGAAGCGACGCGAGCGAGCTTGCGGCTGGTCCAGGCGGAAACATGGCGCCGAGACAGGCTGGGATATCTGGTGCAGCGCTTTCGATCAGGCGCCCATGCGCTGGGCTGCACTTTACTGCCCTCGGAAACGCCCATACAGCCGGTACTGATGGGCGATAATCGGCGCGCGTTGGAGGCAAGCGAACACTTGTTGCGGCGCGGTTTTCTGGTTGGCGCCATCAGGCCGCCGACCGTGCCCGAAGGTGCTGCGCGCCTCCGCATCACGTTTTCTGCCTCGCATGAAGAGGCCCATGTGGATGCTCTGCTCGATGCGCTCGATTCCTTGCCTTTTGCTGGCATGGCCAACGTTGACCCGCTGTGCGATGCCCCTGCGATCGAATGACCTTTACGCGGAAGCCTTCGGCAAAGGGCCGGACATCGTGATGCTGCACGGCTTTGGCATGCACAGCGGCGTATGGCGGGACTTCGCCGAAGGGCTCTCGGCACAGTTTCGGGTAACCTTGATCGATTTGCCGGGTCACGGGCGTAGCGGCAGTATCGATAATTTTTCCCTGCCAGGTCTCAGCGAGGCTTTGCTGGCACTAGCGCCTATGCGCGCTCACTGGATCGGCTGGTCCTTGGGGGCATCGATCGCTCTTTATGCTGCGTGGACCAATCCGGCTCGGATCGCGAGCCTTATCATGATTGCCGGCAATGCGAAGTTCGTACAGAGTGAAACATGGCCGTGCGGCCTGAAAGCCGAACGACTGGCTAGTTTCGCAGAGGATCTACTGCGGGATCCACAAAACGCCTTGCTGCGCTTTTTGAGCTTGCAAATGCTGAGCCTGCCGGATGCTCGATGCGCCTTGAAGGTGTTGCGCGCCCGCCTAGCCGAATGCCAACCTCCTGACACTGCGGCACTGCGGGCGGGATTGGCGGCTCTTGGCACCGCTGATCTGCGCGATGTCCTGCGGGGAGTGGGCTGCCCCGCGATGTTTCTGTTGGGAGGGAAAGACCAGCTCGTTCCCGCATGTGCAGGTACCGCCATGCGAGCGTTGGCGCCGGCTGCTCATTTGCATATCATTCCCGGCGCGGCTCATCTACCTTTTTATAGCCACCCTCAGGAGACTGTTTTGGCTGTCACGCGCTTTCTTCATTGGCATGAAAAGCGAGCTTTGGCTTGAACAGCCTTCGAGTGCTTCCCCTCGCTTGGACAAGCGCTTGGTCAGCCGCTCATTTAGCAGGGCGGCTTGCCGTTACGATGGTTTTGCCCGTCTGCAGGCACTCACGGGCGAGAAATTGCTGACGCTTCTGGCACATCAGAGCGCTCCATACACCGTGTTGGACGCAGGTGCCGGGACGGGCGCTTTCAGCGGCCGATTAGGCGGCATGTTTCCTCAGGCAAGGATTATCGCACTGGATATGGCGGAAGGTATGGCAAGCTATATCCGGCACCGGTTCACTGCGGAGGAGGTGCAACTGGTATTGTGCGCGGATTGCGAACGTTTGCCTTTGGCCAACGGAAGCGTTGATATCGTTTTCTCCAATCTGGCGTTGCAGTGGTGTACGGAGTTAGCGGCGGTCTTCGCCGGCTTTCGCCGCATTCTGCGGCCTCATGGCGTTATCGTCTTCAGCACCTTCGGTCCCGCTACGCTGAAAGAGCTGCGACTGGCCTGGCAAGCGGTTGATCAATACACGCACGTCAATCATTTCGCTGATGAGCGAACGATTCGAACAGCGTTGCAGGAAGCAGGGCTTCAAGCAGCCCGCTTGGAAACTTGCGTCTCGGAAGTCGGCTATCCGTCCGTTTATCATCTCATGCGAGAGCTCAAGGGCTTGGGCGCGCATAATGTGACAGCCGATCGCGCTCGTCACCTGACCGGTAAAAACGCGTTGCGGCAGATGATCTCGGCGTACGAGCAGCTCATGCACGATGGAAAGATCAGAGCAGGCTTCGAAACTATCAGCGGATGGGCTTGCCGTTCAACCGGCTAAACTGCACGATCGGCAGGCAAATGTCTGGACTTCTGGTTACTGGAACCGATACGGGCGTCGGAAAAACCCAGGTCACTCTTGCTCTGATGCGATCGCTGCAAGATCAAGGCATCAGGACGCTCGGCATGAAACCCATTGCCACGGGCTGTTACCGCGAGAATGGGAAATTACGCAACGGCGATGCCCTATCGCTACAGAAAGAGAGCTCGCTCGCGCTTCCTTATGAGAAAATAAATCCTTATGCCTTTGCGCCGCCAGCTTCGCCCCACATTGCCGCGAAGGCAGCGGGCATAACCATCGATCTAAGTCGCATCGTCTTTCACTATCATGAGCTTGCGGAGCTGGCGGAGTGTGTCTTGGTAGAGGGAATCGGGGGATGGGAAACGCCCTTGAGCGATGAATACCGTTTGTCCGATCTGGCACGAGCGTTGAATTTGCCGGTCATTCTCGTGATCGGATTGAAGCTGGGTTGCTTGAACCACGCATTATTGACGTATGCATCGATAAGATGCAAGGGAGCGGTCTGCGCGGGCTGGATAGCCAATCAGATCGATGCAGATATGGCGTACCTACCGCAGAACATGGCTACCCTCGATGCCGCTCTCGATGCGCCCATGTTAGGGTTTATTCCCTTTCAGACGGTCGCCGGTCCTGATCAAGAGAGGCCATTTCGTAACAATGAATTTATACGCCAATATCTCGGAAGCCTTGCATCGAAATAGGACATACGTTAAATTTCTTGCTGTTCGGGTGATGCCCAAGCCGAATACGACAGGGCGATGGGCAAAAATTCACACAAGCTTCGTGTGGTTGAGATGCGTATAGCCAGAGCTATGCGGTAAGGACTTCTGCCGTTTAAACATCGGCCAGCTCGCTCAGAACAGGCAAAGCTATGGTGCGGTTGGAGCAGAATTCTGAGGATGACGGCAAAAGGATCGTATTAAAGCCCAACGGGTCACTCACGCAGCATCAGGCAACGCTTTTTTTTGCCGCAATAGCAACCGTCGCTCTCAGTATCGCCGTAGGTTTTGCGATGATCGGCGGTTGGATGGTTTTGCCGTTTTCCGGGGGCGAATTGGTAATCCTCGCTTACTGCTTACGTTCGAGCATGCAAGGTTCCTCTGCCCGCGAGATCATCACCGTGAGCGGTGCGAAGATAAGAATAGAAAAACTGTATCGTCAGTCCGAGCGCGAATATGAATTCTGGCGAGCGTGGGTCTCGATCGATCTGAAAAAGCCGGCGATCAAGGGCTATCCAAGCCGCCTCTCGATACGATCGCACGGGCGCGAGATTGAAATCGGTCGTTTTTTGGTGGAATCAGAAAGAACCGCGCTGGCGCTGGAGCTAAAAAGAACAGTGAAAGTTAATTCCAAGTTGAAGCATCATCATTGAAAGATAAGGCTGAGGAGAGGTCTCTGTGAAAAAATTGAAGCAACTGCCTGCGGGTTTTCTATTTCTGATCGGATGGATAAACGCCGCGCATGCAGACTACACGCTTAATCTCACGAAAGGCGTGACCTCGCTGAGCCGAGAGACCTACGCTCAACATATGTATGTCATGTGGGTTTGCATCGCCATTGGCATCGTCGTGTTCAGTATCATGTTCTACTCGATTTTCCATCATCGTAAGGCCAAGGGCGCCGTTGCCGCTCAGTTTCACGAGAACACGACCGTTGAGGTGATCTGGACGATCATTCCCTTTCTCATCCTAATCAGCATGGCTATCCCGGCAACGAAGGCCATGATCGATACGTATGATACCAGGGGGGCTGACATGACGGTCAAGGTGACCGGTTACCAGTGGAAGTGGCGGTATCAATATCTAGATGAGGGAATCGATTTTTTCAGTAGCCTGGATGCGAAAAGCAACGAGGCGCGCCAGCTAGGCTCCCATATCGAGCCTGGCTCAGTACCCAATTATCTGCTCGAAGTGGATCATCCCCTGGTCGTACCGATCAACAAGAAGATCCGCTTCCTCTTTACCGGGGCCGACGTCATCCACGCCTGGTGGGTACCTGCCTTAGGCTGGAAGAAGGATACTATTCCCGGTTATATTACCGATTCGTGGGCGAACATCGAGCAACCCGGCGTTTATCGCGGGCAATGCGCCGAGCTGTGTGGACGCGATCATGGCTTTATGCCGATCGTGGTGGTCGCCAAGACGGACGAAGACTACCGGCAGTGGGTCAGCGAATGGAAGGAGCAGCATCAGGTGGCGCAAGAAGACACCGGCAAGGAGCTTACTAAGGAGGAGCTCATGAGCAAGGGACAGGAGGTCTACAATACGAGCTGCGCCGCCTGTCATCAGGCGAATGGCGAAGGCGTGCCGGGCACTTTCCCCGCCATCAAAGGTAGCCCCATCGCTAGCGGACCGATCGGTGAGCACGTTAATATCGTGCTGAAAGGCAAAGGCATGATGCCGCCTTTTGGCGAACAGTTGAGCCCTGCAGAAGTCGCGGCTGTCGTGACCTATGAGCGCAACGCTCTGGGTAATACTGCAGGCGATTCCATTCAGCCAGCGACAATTCCGTCCAATCGTTAATTTCTCACGAGGTAAGGTTATGGCAACGGTGATCCATGATGATCATGAGCATATTGATCACGGTCCGG
>CADDZF010000129.1 GCA_902812445.1 Methylococcaceae bacterium
TGCTGGGTGCCGTCCTGCTGGGGATGAAATCGCCAGAGCTCGCGCAGGCCGCGCTGATCGCGACGCAGGCCGGCAGCATGCAGTATCAGATCAATTTTACCCGCGACAATGAGCAGGAGGCGGACCGAGTCGGCATCCAGACGCTCTCCCGCGCTCATTTCGATCCGCGCAGCATGCCGGTATTTTTCGAGCGCATGCAGCAATCGACCCGCTTCGCCGGCCGCGAACTGCCCGAATTTCTGCGTACCCACCCAGTCACCGTTTCGCGTATCGCCGATACGCGGGGACGCGCCGAGCAATTTCCCTATCGCCAGTTTCCCGATTCAATGGCCTACCAAATCATCAAAGCCAAGCTGCGGGCTCAAACCGTCAGGAATCCTGCCGAGGCAATCGATTATTTCAAAGCCGTCATGGACCAAGGGACGCTTCTGCAGAGGGTCATCTCGCGCTATGGTTACGCGCTGGCTCTAAGCCGAAGCGGAAGAACGCAGCAGAGCAAAGAAATCCTGCAGCAACTGGTGCAGCAGTACCCCGATCAAGCGCATTTTTACAGCGCCTTGGCCGAGGCGGAACAAGCCAGCGGCAATCATCCGAAGGCACTCGCTTGGTTGGAAGCCGCATTGCCGCGATTCCCCACCAATCGCAGCCTCTTGCTGGATTATGCTCATGCGCTTCTACTGGCCGGTAAACCGGGAGAAGCCCGTAAATATCTCGAGGATTACACGCGGCATCATCAAGCCAACCCGGACATATTCGGCCTGCTCGCGCAAACCTACGGCAAGCTGGGCAAGGAAGCGGAATCGCATCGTTTCCTCGCCGAATATTACTATGCGACGGGGCAGTCGAAGGCGGCCATCCTGCAACTTGGCATCGCACATAAAATGGCGGGAAGTAATTTCTACCTGAACTCGGTCATCGACGAGCGCTTGAAGGACCTCCTTGAAGAGGAAAAAGAGCGTAAAAAACGCTAAAGTCTGAACGCGATCGAGCGACCGATATCGCGATGAATGATCTAACCTCAGCCTCGAGATCGTCCGCCATACCGCACAATCTGGGTTTAAACCCTGCTGCAAGCCTCCCTTTCGCTATGCAACAGGGTCGCGACTACTCAGTTGAGCACTTTATGGCCGCGCTGGCGCATGCAACTGCTATAGGCGTTTTTGTACTCTTCCTGAGAACTGATGCCTTGATGCGCCGCGCCGCCTATGCCTCCCGCGGCGGCTCCGATCGCAGCGCCACCTCCGGGGTTGCCTGACACGGCGCCTATGGCGGCGCCTGTAGCGGCGCCCAATAGACCTCCGGCCGCGGCGCCCATCGCACCTTGCTTGGCGGTTCCGCCGGACGCCTGCAGCGCCAACTGCCGGCACTCCGCATAATCCTGTTGCAAGCGATAGGCGTTGGCATCATTCATGTAGTCGACCGTCGGTGTCCAGCCCGTCTGCGTGGCGCAGCCAGCGAGTGCGATGGCCGAGATAAAAAGCATCAGTGGTTTGTTGCGCATAGAACCTCTCTCTTGACTTGATTTCCGGAATGCGACGTCTTGCGTGCGACTATACATCATAGTAAAGCCTGATGAGTGCAGACAACCCGAACACTGGGCGCGCGGCGCAGACCTTTTACCTTGTTGAATTACCGTTAAACGTAAATACGGCCAATTAGACCGACAACAGTGCTCGTCCGTTCCGCTGCTCAAGGGCGGAGTCTTCCCCATAAAATCGACGCCTGCGGTATGGACGCGGGGAATAGCAGTCAGAGGGATTTAAGGTCTCCGCTATGAGGCGCGCCAAGATCAGCCGATGATCGCCTCCCCACGCGCCAGCCGAGGCAGATTGCCTTCAAGTCCCATCGCATGACGCATGACGATTTTTCTGGCTAGCGGAAGGTGTTCGGCCAAGCCCAGACCGAAATTACGAGCCAGTTTCAGAGCGCCATGGGTGTTACCGAACACGCGGTAAAACGCATCCATCGCCGTCATCATCACCAGGTTTTCAGTGCGCCGCATGCGCTCGTATTCCCGCAAGACTTTGATCGAGCCGATATCCTGCCGGCGGTTGTCGGCGGCGATCAATACCTGCGCTAGCGCAGCGGCATCTAGTAGACCGATGTTGACGCCCTGCCCCGCAAGTGGATGGATCATGTGTGCCGCATCGCCGACCAGCGCGATGCCCGGTTTGGCATAAGCGAGCGCATGTTGACGCCGAAGCGGGAAACTGCCCCTGGCGATCAAGCGGGTGATTTCTCCGAGACAGCCAGGAAAGGCTTTTACCAGCGCTTCCAACAGCGCGGCATCGGATAGCGCCCGCAAGCGTCCGATCTCTTCCGGCGTGTTGTACCAGACCAGCGAGGCATGAGGTCCGGACAGCGGCAAAAACGCCTGCGGGCCGGTCGGCGTAAAGCGCTGCCAAGTAATGTCCTGCTGTCCATAAGCGGTTTCCACCGTAAGCACCAGGGCATGCTGCTCATAATCCCGGCTGCTCACACCCATACCGGCCGCCTGACGTATCTTCGACTGACCGCCGTCGGCTGCGATCAGCAAGCGTGTCGACAGGACAGGTCCCTGTTCGAGGCGAACACTGGATCGTTCGCGTGCGTAGTCAATGCCGCCCGTTTTTTGCGGGCAGAACAGATCGATATTCGGAAAGTCGCTCAGCCGATCGAGCAATGCCAGCTGGACGATCCGATTTTCAACGATATAGCCCAGCGCAGCTTCATTGATTTCCTCGCTGCGGAATTCGGTCTCTCCCCGGGCCTCCCACACGCGCATGCGGCGGAAAGGGCACAGGCGCCGCGTCAAGACGCCTTTCCAGGCGCCGATCGTCTTGAGAATAGTGCAGGAGGCGATGCTGAGTGCTGAAACCCTTAAATCGTGAGGCTGTACGGGAGAGAAAGCTCCGGGTCGCAGCTCTTCTATCAGCGCGACGTTGAAATCGCTGTTGCCCAAGCTGCAGGCCAGAGTCGCTCCCACCATACCGCCGCCAATGATGACAAGGTCATAGTCCTTGGTCATAGCAGGCCCCCGCAAACGCGGCAAAATAGGAAAATGTCCATTTCAAAATCAGGCGCTTAAAGTACGGCGAAGGTTAACGAGTGGCAACACCTGAATTCAAAGCCGTTCTCCAGGTGCCTATTTTTTTTGCGGTTTTTGCAGGTGACCCCCGGCTGAACCGGCAAGAGATGCCCGCAGGCGCATAAGCCAAACCGCCGCACAAATCATATCTCTTGAACATTTCATCTGAATTATCTATATTTTTTTGCCATTTGTTTGTTGCATAATCAACGTCAGCCGTTCAATTCAGAGGGCTTTTCGTGTTAAGGTATGCGTCCGAGCCCGTGCATGCTCTTAAGCTCGCAACGACTAGTGGCCTGCTCGATTTTTCGCTTTTATTGAGCGCCTGGGATCTACCTCCCCCTTCTACCCACTGAGGTAAAACATGAATTACGGTACGCCTGCCAAACAGGGTCTATACAACCCTCACAATGAACATGATTCTTGCGGCGTCGGTTTCATCGCTCATATAAAGGGTAACAAAGATCACGCGATAATCGAACAGGGCTTGGAAATCCTCAAGAATCTCAATCACCGGGGTGCGGTTGGCGCTGATCCGTTAGTGAGTGATGGCGCTGGCATCATGATTCAAATTCCCCATGCCTTTTTTAAAGAAGAAACCACCAAAATCGGCATGGAACTGCCTCCTCCCGGCGAGTACGGCGTCGGCATGTGGTTTCTACCGCGCAATCCGGATAGCCGAGCCGTCTGCGAAAAGCTCGTGGAGGACTACGTCAAAGCGGAAGGGCAGACTCTGCTGTGCTGGCGCGATGTACCGGTCAACAGCGACGAGCTGGGCGAATCGGTAAAGGCGATCGAGCCGGTCATTCGTCAGGTCTTCATTGGCAGAGGCGACAACTGCGCCAATCAGGATGCCTTCGAGCGCAAGTTGTTCGTCATTCGCAAGCAAATAGACAACGCCGTAAGAACTCTGCAATTGCCGGAAGGCAAAGTCTTTTATCCGTCCTCGTTTTCGTCCCGCACCGTCGTCTACAAAGGCATGTTGCTGGCTTATCAAGTCGGCGCGTACTACCAGGACCTGCAGGACGAAAGGATGGTATCGGCGCTTGCCTTGGTGCATCAGCGTTTCTCTACCAATACTTTTCCCACCTGGGATTTGGCCCATCCGTTCCGAATGATCGCACACAATGGTGAAATTAACACGGTGCGGGGCAATGTCAACTGGATGGCCGCACGTCGGCGCTCGATGGCCTCCCCGCTGCTGGGTGAGGATCTGGACAAAATTTGGCCGCTGATCGCGCATGGAAAATCCGATTCGGCCTGCTTCGACAATGCGCTGGAATTGCTCGTCGCCGGCGGTTATTCACTGGTACATGCCATGATGTTGCTGATTCCGGAGGCTTGGGCCGGCAACCCCTTGATGGATGCAAAGCTCAAAGCATTTTATGAGTACCACTCCGCGTTGATGGAGCCGTGGGACGGCCCCGCTGCGGTGGCTTTCACCGACGGCCGTCAGATCGGCGCAACGCTGGACCGCAATGGCTTGCGACCGGCACGCTATCTAATCACCGATGACGATATGGTGGTCATGGCGTCGGAAATGGGCGTGCTGAATATTCCGCAACACAAAATCATCAAGAAGTGGCGTCTGCAGCCCGGCAAGATGTTCCTGATCGATCTGGAGCAAGGGCGTATTATCGATGATGCCGAAATCAAGGCGGATCTCGCAAATTGCGCCCCTTATCAGCAGTGGCTGAGCGAAACGCAAATCCTGCTGGATAATCTTCCCCCGGAAATCGCGGCCATGCCGCCGGATTCGCAAACACTGCTGGATCGTCAGCAGGCGTTCGGCTATACGCAGGAAGATATTCGCGTATTCCTGACGCCGATGGCGGTGAGCGGGCAGGAACCGGTTGGCTCGATGGGGGCTGATGCGGCACTTGCCGTCCTATCCAAGCGGTCGCGGCTGCTATACGATTATTTCAAGCAAGGCTTCGCTCAGGTCACCAACCCGGCCATTGACTCGATACGCGAGGAATTGGTCATGTCGCTGGTTTCCCATATCGGTCCCCGGCCCAATCTTCTAGGTCTCAACACCGGCGGCTCACACAAACGCCTCGAAGTCCACCAACCGATACTGACCAACCAGGATCTGGAAAAAATTCGCCGCATCGAAACGCGTACAGACGGCGCTTTCAAGACCAAGACCCTGAGCATGTGTTATCTCGTGGAGCAGGGCGCCGCCGGCATGGAGCAGGCCATTGATGCCTTATGCGGACAGGCCGAGCAGACGGTCAGGGCGGGCAACAACATCCTGATTCTGTCGGATCGCGGCGTCGATGCCGATTACGTCGCGATTCCGGCGCTGTTGGCCACTTCAGCGGTGCACCACCATTTGATCAGAACGGGCCTGCGCACTAACGTCGGGCTGGTCGTCGAAACCGGCGAGGCCCGCGAAGCCCATCACTTTGCCCTGCTCGCCGGCTATGGGGCGGAAGCCATCAACCCTTACCTTGCCTTCGATACGCTGTCCGATCTGTGCCACACGCTGCCCGAACCGCTGACCGATGAGGAGGCGCACAAGCGCTTTATCAAAGCCATTGGCAAGGCACTGTTGAAAATCATGGCTAAAATGGGCATTTCCACTTACCAGTCCTATTGCGGCGCGCAGGTCTTCAACGCCGTGGGCTTGAGCGGGGATTTCTTGAACAATTATTTTACGGGCACCGACCCTACGACCGAAGGCGCTGGCTTGCCGGAAATCGCCACGGAAACGGTACTGCGACACCGGCTGGCCTTCAGCGACGCACCCTTGTATCGATGCTCTCTGGATGTCGGCGGCGAATATGCATTCCGAGTGCGCGGCGAAGATCATGCGTGGACGCCCGAGACCATTGCGAAACTACAGCACGCCACCCGCGCCAACGATGCGGGAACTTATGCGGAGTACGCTCGCCTGATCAACGAACAGAGCGAGCGCCTGCTGACCTTGCGCGGCCTGATGACATTCAGGTTTGGCGAAGCGCCGGTGCCGCTCGAAGAAGTGGAACCCGCCAAGGAAATCGTCAAGCGGTTCGCCACCGGCGCCATGTCGTTCGGCTCCATATCTTATGAGGCGCACACGACGCTGGCCATCGCCATGAACCGCATCGGCGGCAAGTCGAATACCGGTGAAGGTGGCGAATTGCCTGAGCGCTTCAAACCGCTGCAGAATGGCGATTCTCTGCGTTCGGCGATCAAGCAGGTCGCTTCCGGGCGCTTCGGTGTCACGGCGGAATATCTGATGAGCGCCGATGACATCCAGATCAAGATCGCTCAGGGCGCAAAACCCGGCGAAGGTGGCCAGTTGCCCGGCCATAAAGTGGACGCCATCATTGCCAAAGTGCGTCATTCCACGCCCGGTGTTGGCCTCATATCGCCGCCACCGCACCATGACATCTACTCCATCGAAGACCTTGCCCAGCTGATTCACGACCTGAAAAACGTCAATCCGAAAGCGCGTATCAGCGTCAAGCTGGTGTCAGGCGTCGGCGTCGGTACCATCGCGGCGGGTGTTGCCAAGGCACACGCCGACCATGTCACGATTGCGGGTTACGACGGCGGCACCGGCGCCAGTCCAATGACCTCGATCAAACACGCCGGGCTGCCCTGGGAGATTGGCCTTGCCGAAACCCATCAGACACTGGTGTTGAACAGGCTGCGCGGACGCATCGCGGTACAGGCGGACGGTGGCATGCGCACCGGCCGCGACGTGGTGGTCGCTGCGCTGCTGGGTGCCGACGAGATGGGGTTTGCCACGGCGCCCCTGATCGTCGAGGGGTGCATCATGATGCGCAAATGCCACCTCAATACCTGTCCGGTCGGCGTCGCCACCCAGGATCCCGAGCTGCGCAAGCGTTTTACTGGCCAGCCGGAGCACGTCGTGAATTTCTTTTTCTTCATCGCCGAGGAAGTTCGCCAGCTCATGTCCCGGCTGGGTTTCAGAACGTTTGCCGAGATGATTGGGCGTTCCGAGCGGCTGGATATGCGCAGGGCGATTTCGCACTGGAAAGCCCAACAGATCGATTTTTCGCGCATTTTACACAAGCCCGACGTGGGTCCGGAGGTCGCCATACACAACTGCGAGGCGCAGGATCATGGCCTCGATAAGGCGCTCGATCATAAGTTGATCGCCTTGGCTAGACCTGCCCTGGAGCAAGCTAAACCGGTTCGTTTCGAGGCCGAGATCCGCAACTTCAACCGCACCGTCGGCGCCATGCTATCGGGCGAGGTGGCCAAACGCCATGGGCACCAAGGATTGCCCGAAGACACCATCAGTATCCGCGCCAAGGGAAGCGCCGGCCAAAGCTTCGGCGCGTTCCTGGCCGCCGGTATCAGTATCGAGCTAGAGGGCGAGGCCAATGACTACGTCGGCAAAGGTTTGAGCGGCGGGCGCCTGGTCATCTATCCGCCGGATGACTGCCCAATCGTGCCCAGTGAAAATATCATCGTCGGCAACACCGTGCTCTACGGCGCCATCAGTGGCGAATGCTATTTCCGCGGCGTGGCGGGAGAGCGCTTCGCCGTGCGCAACTCGGGCGCCATCGCGGTCGTCGAAGGGGTCGGCGATCACGGCTGCGAGTACATGACCGGTGGCATCGTCGTAGTGCTCGGCAAGACCGGCCGTAATTTTGCCGCCGGCATGAGCGGCGGCATCGCCTATGTTCTGGACGAGACTGGCGACTTCGAGCGCCGCTGCAACCTGGCCATGGTCGACCTCGAACCGGTTCTAGACGAGGACAGAGCGCTGGAAAGCCTCGAGCATCAGGGCGGCGACCTGGAAAGCCACGGCCTCGTCGATATCATGCACGATATGTCGGGCAACGACATTCAGCGCTTGCGCATCCTGATCGAAAAACACCGCCGTTATACGGGCAGCAGCCAGGCGCAGTACATCCTCGACAATTGGAGGAGTTATGCGACGCGCTTCATCAAGGTGATGCCGGTGGATTACCGGGCTGCGTTGGAGAAAATCCAGGAAACCCGAATGCCGTCAAAAATACGCCGGCGTGCCTGATCATCCGCACACGCCACCTCACCATCCGACCCGCCAAGGCGAGCGGCTCAGTGCCCGCCGTTCTTTCCTTGAGGGATCCCGCCTCTCGTACGAGCGCGGCGGCGGGTTGTGGTGCATGCGCCTCCCGACATTTAGAAACCACCTTGAACTTTATTAATACGACGCAACCGATCACGCCGACGAGGTCAACACAGAATGGGTA
>CADDZF010000130.1 GCA_902812445.1 Methylococcaceae bacterium
TTGGCCTTCGCCAAGCAAGCCTTGGCCTGCTCTAAAACCTCCCGCCCGCTGGCCGTTCTCGCCATTGCCGTACCTCATGACAAAACACGGCTTATTGTTTCATCTATGATGTAGAAATGGAATTACCGACTGCTGCTGACTTGCTCCACTTCGGTGCGAAGGCGTGATGACAATGCCATCGGCCAGTCCTTTATCGCGCCCGCGGTTGTAAGTGAGTATCGCGTGAGAAACCGCAGGAGTGGGAGTGTATTCGTCGTTCTCGGCAATCATGATTTCCACGCCGTTGGCCGCCAGCACTTCGAGCGTGCTGGCAAAGGCCGGCTCGGAAAGCGCGTGCGTGTCGATGCCCAGAAACAGCGGGCCATCAATGCCCCGCTGCTTGCGGTGCCGGCAAATGGCCTGACTGATGGCAAGGACGTGCCATTCGTTGAAGGTCTTGTCGAACGCGGAACCGCGATGCCCCGAGGCGCCGAACGCGACCCATTGTCTGGGCACCGCCGGCTCTGGGACCTCCGTATAGTAGGCTGTGACCAGTCTGGGTACGTTGACCAGCATCGAGGGTTCGGCGGGTTTTCCTGCCAAAGGATTTATTTGCATGTGACTCTTTTGCACTATTCATTCTGAGCCTCCACCGATGGGTCTAGTACCTCCAGGCTCACTGCTTTGTCGCGTGGCGCGCCATTTGTTCCCTGGCTGCGGCGACAACGTGAGCGGGCTCGAACCCGAAGTGCTGGGCAACGACCTTTAAGGGTGCAGACAAGCCAAAGGTATGCAGGCCAAGGATGGTTCCATCGAAGCCGATATAGCGTTCCCAACCGAAGGTGGATGCCTCTTCGACGGCGACACGTGCCGTGATCTCTGGTGGCAGCACGCTGTCGCGGTATTCCCGGCTCTGACTCTCGAACAGCTCCCACGACGGCATGCTGATGACACGCGCCTTGATCCTTTCCGACTGCAGTTGCTCATAAGCCGCAATGCAAAGCGAGACTTCGCTGCCGGTCGCCAGCAGCAGCACATCGGGTCGGTGGTCAGGGGCATCGGCGAGCACATAAGCGCCGCGGGACACGCCGCTCGCTGGCGCGTATTTGGTCCGGTCCAGGGTCACCACCGCCTGCCGCGTCAGTACCAGGCTGACGGGACGATCCTTGATCTGCATGATGACGCGCCAGGCCGCGACCACCTCGTTCGCATCCGCCGGGCGCAGCAAGATCATGCCCGGCATGGCGCGAAATGAAGCGAACTGTTCGATGGGCTGGTGCGTTGGCCCGTCCTCGCCCAGACTGACAGAGTCGTGAGTCCAGACATAGATGACGGGCAGCTCCATCATTGCGCTGAGCCGCACAGCCGCACGGCAGTAATCCGTGAAAATGAAGAAGCTCGAGGCGTAGGGGCGCAGTTTCGACAAACTCAGTCCATTGGCAATGGCGCACATAGCGTGCTCGCGTAGGCCGAAGTGAAAATTGCGCCCGCGGTAGTCGCCCTCCTGCCCCGGCGCCTGAAAACCGCCGGCCGGCTCGAAGCTCAAATGCGTCTTGGTCGATGGCGCCAGGTCCGCCGCGCCGCCCAGCAGCCATGGCAGCTTCTCGGCAATGGCGTTGAGCACCTTGCCCGACGAGTCGCGCGTAGCCATGCCTTTCACGTCCGCCGGAAAGGTCGGTAGCGCGCTGTCCCAACCGTCGGGCAAGTCACGGCATTGCATGCGATCAATCTGATCGGCGAGATCCGGATACTGTTGGCGATAAGCCGCAAACAAATTCTCCCAGGCTGCGCGAAGGGTTGCACCGCGACGGCCAAGCCGCTCCTTGAAATGTGTCGTGACTCCGTCAGGAATATAGAACTGAGCGTCAGGATCCCAGCCGTAGGACGCCTTCGCCAGCCGCGCCTCTTCAGCACCTAGTGGTTCGCCATGGGCTTCCCGGGTGTCTTGTTTATGAGGAGCGCCATAGCCGATGTGACTCTGAACGATGATCAGGGTGGGGCGATCATGGGTGTTGTGAAAGGTCTGGTAACCGCGGGTCAGCATCTCCAGATCGTTGGCATCGCTGACGCGAACGACATTCCAGCCGTAGCCGAGAAAGCGCGCCGCCACATCCTCCGTAAAGGTAATGTTGGTTGATCCCTCGATGGTGATGTGGTTGTCGTCGTAGATCCAGCAGAGATTGGAAAGTTTGAGGTGACCCGCCAGGGACGCCGCCTCACTGCTAATCCCCTCCATCATGTCACCATCGCCGCACAGGGCATACACGTTATGGTCGAACAGATCGTAGCCGGGGCGGTTGTAGGTGGCCGACAGCCAGCGCTGCGCGATCGCCATGCCGACGCTCGTCGCTACCCCTTGTCCGAGAGGCCCCGTGGTCGTCTCCACCCCTGACGTCCAGCCGTACTCGGGGTGGCCCGTACAACGGCTGCCGGCCTGACGAAAGCCTTTGATATCGTCGAGCGTCACCGCAAGCTGGTCGGGTTTTTCGTAGCTTGGGCTCGCGGCCTTGACCCCACAGAGATAAAGCAGACTGTAGAGCAGCGCCGAGGCGTGGCCGACCGAGAGGACGAAGCGGTCGCGGTCTGGCCAGTTGGGATCCTCCGGATCGTAGCGCAGAAAGCGCTGCCACAAGCAATAGATCGTCGGGGCAGCGTCCATCGGGGTGCCGGGATGACCGGATTGCGCCTTTTGAACCGCATCGATGGAAAGCGTGCGCAGCGTATTGATACACAGCCGGTCGAGTTGAGCTTTGTCGATCATGGCGTTACTCCACTAGAGAAGAGTGCTCGACTTGAGCGTCACGTCGCTCGAAAATGTTCCCCCATTTGCGGTAGCCAATGTTCATGATTGCCCTCTTTTGAGCCGGCGGTAACACCGGATGAGCGCGTTGGTCGAGCTATCATGCTTGAGGGTTGGCTCGCTGGCGCTTTCAAGTTCGCGGAGCGTACGCTTCGCCAACACCTTTTCCACGCCGGGCGCGCCGTCAGCGATTGTGGCTCTACCGGTGAACGGCTAATCACCATCACTTCCCTTTGGCTTGAGCGGCCTTCTTGAGCATGGCGCTCTTCCAAGCGATGCAATCCATCAGGTCATTCCAGGACTTGTCGAACGACAGGACGCCCTCGCGCTGGAGTTGGGCGGCGAGCGTCGCATCATCCACCCCGACCCGTGCGAATTCGGCCAGCAGCGCTTCGGCATCGCCACCATCGGCTGGCAATTCACCTTTCACTTGCCCATGATCGGCGAAGGCGAGCAGCGTCTTCTCGGGCATGGTGTTGATCGTGTCCGGCGCCGCGAGCGCTTCGATGTAGAGGGTTTCCGAGGCGTCGGGATCCTTGGTGCCGGTGCTGCCCCACAGCAGACGTTGAGGAAGGGCGCCGGCGGCGGCGAGTTTCCCCCAGCGGGACGAGGCCAACAGTTCACGATAGGCTTTGTACGTGCGCTGGGCGATCGCGATGCCGAGGCGGTTGCGCAGCTGCCCTGGAACCTTGTCCTTCACCGCCACGTCCCAGCGGCTGACAAAGACTGATGCCGCGGAAGCGACCTTGGGGTCGAGCCCGGCGGCAATCCGCCGTTCGATGCCGTGCATATACGCCTCGGCCGACGCGACATAGTGCTCGCGCGAGAACAGTAGCGTGACGTTTACCGGCACTCCCGCGAAGATGGTCTCCTCGATCGCAGGAATGCCTTCGCGGGTACCGGGGATCTTGATGAAAAAATTGGGACGCTGCGCGCGCCCATGAAGCTCCATCGCGGCGTTGATGCTGGCGGTTGTGTCACCCGCCAGCAAGGGAGACACCTCCAGCGATACCCAGCCGTCAATCCCGCCGGTGGCCTCGTGAATCGGGCGAAAAAGATCGGCGGCCTGGGCCAAGTCCTCCAAGGCAAGTTCCAAGAACAACGCCTCGCCCGACTTGCCCGCAGCGGCTTTCTGGCGGATGGCGTCGTCGTAGGAACCCGACTCCCGGATGTCTTTATCGAAGATTGTGGGATTGGAGGTCAGCCCCGTGACGGAAAGCTCATCGATGTAACGGCGCAGCGTGCCGCTCGTCAGCAGTCCGCGAGTGATGTTGTCGAGCCAAAGACTCTGGCCGAGATCATGCAGTTGTTGGGTAGCCTTCATAGTGCCTCCTATTTCTCATGCCCGGCCTCGACAACGTCGAGCAAGGCGGGTAGATCATGATTGAGATGCTCGGGTCGGCTTCGATGTGAGCGTTATCGAGCAGGGTGTTATCCAGGCCTAGCAGCAATACCAGCTCGCCCGGCGCGCTCATGCTCTTGCAGGCTCCGGCCTGGGATTGTGCCAGCAACCGTCTGGCGCGATGAGCGCTTCGGCCTCTTTCGGCCCCCAGCTGCCGCGCTCGTAGGGGTGGGCCCGATGGTGAGTCTTAAGGACGGCGTCGACCACCGCCCACGCGGCCTCAACCGCGTCCTCACGGGTGAAGAGTGCTCCGTCGCCGGCCATGGCATCTCCTAAAAGGCGCGCATAGGGCGCTTCCTCTCCCGGCTGCTCTTCTAGCAAGTAGAGCTCTCGCTGGTCACCGATGAACTCCTTCCCTGCGCGCTTGACGCGAGCCGCGAGGGCGATGGCGGAGCTGGGAGAGAGCCGAAAGCGCAGATAGTTGGTCCGCCCGGTCGCCGGCGCCGAGTCGGCGAACAGCCTCTGCGGCGGCGGCTTCAGCTCCACCAGGACCTCGGCCGCCGTTTCGGCCAGACGCTTGCCGGAGCGCAAGTACCACGACACCCCCGCCCAGCGCCACGAGTCGATGAAAAGCCTCAGCGCGCAAAAAGTCTCGACGTCGGAGCGCTTCGCCACGCCCGTCTCCTCTCGGTAGCCGGCGTACTGGCCGCGTACCAGGTCGTCTGGTTGCAGGGGGCGTATGGCTTGGAAGACCTTGCTTTTCTCGCTGTGTACGGCCCCATAGCCCCTATAGGCTGACGGTTCCATCGCAAGCAGCGCGACGACCTGGAAAAGGTGATTCTGAATGACGTCGCGCAAACAGCCGGCGGTTTCGTAAAACGCGCCGCGCCCCTTCACGCCGAAATTCTCGGCCAGCGTGAGTTGGACGCTGGCCACGCAGTTGCGGTTCCAGATCGGCTCCAGAAACGAATTGGCGAAGCGGAAATAGAGGATATTCATGATCGCCTCCTTCCCGAGGAAGTGGTCGATGCGGAAGATCGAGTCTTCCGGAAACACCGAATGCGCAATGCGGTTGAGCTCCCGTGCGGAAGCAAGGTCGCGTCCGAACGGCTTTTCGACGATGACGCGCGCATGGTCGGCCAAACCCGCGGCGCCGAGCCCTTGGATGACCGTCGCGAAGAGCGAGGGTGGGATGGCTAGATAGTGCGCCGGGCGCCGAGCACTACCCAGCGCTTTTTTTATCGCCGTGAACGTGTCCCGGTCATTGTAGTCGCTCTCCACATACCGGAGCAGGGAGAGCAGATGGTCGAGGGCGTGCTGGTCATCGATCCCACCGGCTTGGTGTATGCCATCCACCGCCCGTTGCCGAAGTTGCTCCAGGCTCCACTTCGATGAAGCGACGCCGATCACCGGCACATTGAGGCTGCCCCGCTTGATCATCGCATAGAGCGCCGGGAGGATCATCTTGTGGGCGAGATCGCCCGTCACACCGAAGAGCACCAGCGCGTCGGACCGCGCCACGCTGCCGTTGGTCTTGCCCATGTCAGCTTCCACCCTTCTTCTCATCATGCCCACCAAACTGCTTTCTCATGGCGGAGAGGAGTCGATCTGCGTAGTCGGCGTCGCCCCGAGACTCAAAGCGCCCGAAGAGCACCGCGCTGATCACCGGTACGGGCACACCCTCGTCGATCGCGGCCGCGATCGTCCACCGCCCCTCGCCAGAATCTGACACGCGGCCCGCGTAGTTTTTCAGATCGGGGTCATCGAGAAGCGCAATTGCGGTAAGGTCTAGCAACCACGAACCGATCACGCTGCCCAGGCGCCAGACCTCCGTGATCTCGGGCAGGTCCAGTTCATACGGGTAATACTTTGGGTTTCGCATCGGCGTCGTCTCGGCATCCGCAGCACGCGGCCGCTTGCCGGCGCCGGCGTTGCGCAGGAGGTTCAGCCCCTCGGCATAAGCCGCCATGAGGCCATACTCGATGCCGTTGTGAACCATCTTGACGAAGTGGCCGGCTCCTTGCGGCCCGCAGTGCAGGAAGCCCTGTTCGGCCGTGCCACCGCATTTCTGTCGTCCGGGCGTGCGGGGCGCCGCGGCAACGCCGGGGGCGAGGGTGGCGAAGATCGGAGCAAGGTGCCGGACGATCTCTTTTTCGCCCCCGATCATCAGGCAGTAGCCCCGCTCGAGTCCAGCAACGCCACCGCTCGTCCCGACATCCACGTAATGAATTCCTCGCGGTTTCAACTCGGCGCCGCGCCGAATATCGTCGCGGTAATAGGAGTTACCACCATCAATAACGATGTCTCCCGCTTCGAGCAGCGGGACTAGCGCCTCCAGCTCTTGATCAACCACGGCCGCAGGCACCATTAACCAGACCGTGCGCGGTTTGGACAGCCGGGAAACCAAATCTCCGTGCGAATCCGCCCCGACGGCGCCTTGATCCACGAGTTCCTCAACCGCTTTCGCGTGCACGTCATAGACCACGCATTCGTGGCCACCCTTTATCAGGCGCCGCACCATATTGGCCCCCATACGCCCTAATCCAATCATGCCAAGCCGCATTGTTACAGCATTTTCCGATTTAAACAGGCGGTCCAGCGTCCTGGCCTTTTGGCGCTTGAGAAACTGTTTGCCTTTGGACCACAGTTCCTCAATAGGATTGAGTTCCGGCGAATACGGGGGTAAGTAAATATAGGAAATACGATGGTTCGCCAGGAACGCTTGGACCGCGGTAGCCCGGTGGACCGGATGGCGATCCAGAATCAAAACCTTGGAGCCGGTGAGCAAGAGCGGCACCAAGTACACGTCGAGATAGGCGATGAAACGTGTCGCTGTCCATTCGCCCCGATAACAGAATTGGCCCACCAGACCCTGTTCAGTGAGCCCCGCTACGGTGCTGACGGTCTCCCCCGGCGACACGGGTTGTGCGTCGACCACGCGCTCGCCTTGGCGGGAGCGGCCATAGGGTAAGGTCATATTCAAGCGGGCTCCGGTTTCGTCCAGGTAGATGCGCTGATCCAAGGGAATGTCATCGATTTGGCGGTGATAGCGTTCGGTTTCGGCCCGACCCTCCGAGGTGTCCTTGTGCGGGTCATAGGTGGACTTTTTTTTCGAGTAATTCCCAGACGCTTCAGGGTGGCCTGCATTGCCATCACGCTCGGCTGGACGCCATAAGCTTCAGCATACCGGTCACACAGTTCCGCCAAGGTCAGGTCCACGGTTTCACTGAGCAGGAGTTGCACATAGAGTTCGCCTGCTTCGGAGACCACCCGAGGTCGGGCGGCACCGGGAGGGCGGGGCTCAAGTCCACCGGTCTCGATAAACAACTGCCGCAAGGCTTGCACCGTCGCGGGGCTCACTTGAAAGAGGCGAGCGGTTTCCCGCACCGAATGGGAGAGCGAATACCCGAAGATACGCCGCCGCAAATCTAGAGAATAAGTAGCCATGTCCAGGGCTCCGTTAGGGCAATCCTGTTTAGAGGGGCAGCCTGGCCATTAATCCAAGGCGATGAAATGACAGAGAGCATAGACATAAGCTTATAAAGTAATGACCCAAATAGGAAAATGCTGTAAGTCTCCTTTCTTAGCTGGGGTAATCCCAACACTCATGTCATCAAGGGCAATAAGCCTTAAAGGCTTTCAAATTTAATGACTTCAACAAGCCATCTGATAAACAAAATGATGGTGCCGAACCCTATGTGACAGATAGGCTAGAGCCCTATTTGTCACTGAAGCTATTGCCCCGAGTAGCACGAGTATTGGGCTTAGCCCGAGATTGTCGATCCAATAGCTTTGCCCATGCTCGATCAGTTTGAGAAGCGCATTCATGGCTACCTCCTCAGTTTTGGCCTCATTAAGCTCGTCAACCGCCTCGCGCCCCGCGATGACCTCCATCCGAACCGCCATCGCTCACGCGGGCGTCCACCGAACCGGACGATCGACCGGGCGGTTTTCCGACGCCGGCACTCCGGGAAGGCTAGAGCCCGCCAGGGTCACGCTCGACCTCCAAGGTTTCGGGCGGATATGTGACGGTGGTCCCCTCCACCTTCGCCCACGGGGTGAGTTCATGGGCGCGGCGGTGGCCTTCGCCCAGAATGTGTTCGACCCGATCTCCCCGGACGGTCAAGGCGTCGGCAATGAG
>CADDZF010000131.1 GCA_902812445.1 Methylococcaceae bacterium
GGCGATATCGTCCGCACGACACCGGGCGGCCAGGAGCGAGCTGACTCCGTGCTGGACGCCCTAAAAGCGCTGGAAGGCAGAGCGGCGGACGATGACTGGGTGCTTGTGCACGATGCCGCTCGTCCGTGCATCACCGCTGCCGACACGCACCAGCTGATCACCCGCCTCCGGCGTGATGCGGTAGGGGGCATTCTTGGCCTGCCGGTCACGGACACGCTGAAATTGGTGGACGACGGCGCGATTTGCCGAACGGTAGATCGCAGCCGCATCTGGCGCGCACTGACGCCGCAAATGTTCCGCTATGGGACACTGACGGCTGCTTTACAACGGGCAGCGGAGCGGGGTCAAGCGGTGACCGACGAGGCCAGCGCGATGGAACTTGCGGGCGAAAAACCGAAGATCATCGAAGGGCGGTCCGACAACATCAAAATCACGCGGCCGCAAGATTTGGCGCTGGCTGCATTCTATCTGGAGCAGCAATGTTACGAGTAGGTCAGGGTTATGATGCGCACCGATTCAAACCGGGCGGCCGGCTGATGCTGGGCGGCGTGCCCATCGATTACGCCAAGAGCCTGGCAGCTCATTCGGATGGTGACGTCGTCCTCCACGCCCTGTGCGATGCTCTGCTCGGAGCTGCGGCGCTAGGGGATATCGGCAGCCACTTTCCAGATACCGATGTCGTCTTCAAAGGCATCGACAGCCGCATCCTGCTGCGGAAGGTTGGCGCCAAGCTGGCGGAAAGCGGCTTTGCCATCGTCAACGTCGATCTTACCATCATCGCTCAAGCGCCTCGCCTGGCACCTTATATCGTCGGCATGCGCGAGGCCATTGGTGGCGATCTCAAACTGAGCATCGACCACGTCAGCGTCAAAGCGACTACGACGGAAGGCATGGGCTTTGAAGGACGCGGCGAAGGCATCGCCGCTCACGCCGTAGCTTTGCTGCAAAAGGTCTGAAAGCGCGTGCCGGCCCATTCGGACGGGTCCCCTTTCGCTCACGGCAAGTGTCCAGCCGATCGTTCTCGTGTAAGATATAAAGGCTTTGGCGGCGGCTCTGGAGCCCTATGCATATTTTACTTAGCAACGACGATGGCTATACAGCGCAAGGCTTGATCGTGCTGGCCAATGCGCTGAAAGACGTGACTCGTTTGAGTGTGGTGGCGCCGGATAGAAATCGCAGCGCGGCGAGCAATTCGCTGACCCTAGACCGGCCACTGCGCGCCCTGAAAACGGAAAGCGGCTTCATCAAGGTCGATGGAACGCCGACCGACTGCGTACACTTGGCGATCACCGGTTTCCTGGATGCAGAGCCCGATATGGTGGTCGCGGGCATCAATCATGGCTCTAACTTGGGAGATGATGTCATTTATTCCGGTACCGTGGCGGCCGCCACCGAGGGCCGTTTCCTTGGCTATCCGGCGGTGGCGATTTCGCTCGCCGGCAATAGCCCGTACTATTTTTCCACAGCGGCTCAGGTCGCACGCCGTCTGCTCGAACGTATTCAGCAAGAGCCACTGCCTGCTGACACGATCCTCAATGTAAATGTACCCGATGTTCCGTTGGAGCAGATCCGGGGCTTCAGATCGACCCGTCTCGGCCACCGCCACAAAGCCGAACCGGTCATTAAATCGACCGATCCGCGAGGCAGGGATATCTACTGGGTCGGCTCAGCCGGGCCGGAGCAGGATGCAGGTCCAGGCACCGATTTCCACGCCATCCGCGCCAACTATGTCTCCATTACGCCCCTGCAAATCGATTTGACGCGTTACGATGGCATCGATGCTCTCGCCCGCTGGCTCCCGGATGAGGTCGGCGGATGATTTCACGCCTCGAAGGCATCGGCATGACCTCCCGCCGGACCCGCGAACGCATGATCAAACGCTTGCAGGAACTCGGCATCCAGAATCAGGCGGTGCTCGACGCCATGCTGAATACGCCGCGGCATATTTTTGTCGAAGATGCCTTCGCCAGCCGCGCCTATGAAGATACTGCACTTCCGATCGGCTTCAATCAGACCATATCCCAGCCGTACATCGTCGCTCGCATGACCGAATTACTGCTGGAACGCGGGCCATTGAAGAAAGTGCTTGAGATTGGCACCGGCTCTGGCTATCAGACGGCGATTTTGGCTCAGCTCGTCAAACTGGTTTATACCGTCGAACGGGTCTATCCCCTGCAGCAGCGCACGCGCCGCCGTTTGCAGGCTATCAAGCTGCGCAACGTTCGCTATAAACACAGCGACGGTGTTCTCGGATGGCAGGAATACGCGCCATATGACGGCATTCTGGTGACGGCGGCGCCTGCTGAGATGCCGCAAGCTCTGCTTGAACAGATGGCCCGGGGCGGCGTCATGGTGATTCCCGTCGGCGACAACGGGCAGCAGGCATTGCAGAGAGTGACCCGCATCGATCCTGGCTATGAAGCCGAAATCGTGGAGCCGGTCGTTTTTGTGCCCCTGCTCAGCGGCATCGTTTGACCGTTCGCTAAAGTTTGTTAAACCGTCGTTTTTCTGAATCATCAATAGGTAAACCGAATGCTGCATGAAGTGATTAACTGGCTGGTAATGACGATTGGCGGGATGGGTTACTGGGGAATTTTTTTGTTGATGGCGATGGAAAGTTCGGTGATCCCCATTCCCAGCGAAGTCGTCATGCCCCCAGCGGGGTATTTAGTCCAGCAAGGAAAGATGAATATGACCCTGGTGATACTCAGCGGCACCCTGGGTAGTCTCGCGGGGGCCTACGTCAATTACTTTGCCGCGCGCGCGCTCGGGCGGCCGCTGCTCCTCACCTACGGCAAATACGTCTGGATCAGCGAACAGCACTTCAGCCGAGTCGAGACATTCTTCCAGCGCCATGGGGAGATTTCGACTTTTATCGGACGACTTCTCCCGGTTGCGCGCCATCTGATTTCCCTCCCGGCCGGCCTGGCCCGCATGCATCCAGTGAAATTCGGTTTATATACACTGTTCGGCGCGGGCCTTTGGGTATCGGTGCTGACCTGGATCGGCTATTTCATCGGCGAAAACCAGGACATGATTATGCATTACTCGCACCAGGCGCTGATCGCGGTGGTATTGTTCAGTATCATGCTGATCATCGTTTATGTGAGAGTGCAAAAAAGACGAACCACATGATGGTGCGCGCCGCAACGGCAAAACGCTTGCTCACCGTTGCGCCACAGCCGCCTTGAGCCGATTGGCGGTCCTGCCGTCCCCTAGCATGTTGCGTAAGGTCTTATTTTCTTTCCTTTCCCTGGCTTTTATCGGAATCATCCTCACCAGCGGTTGGCAGTATTACCGGCTTGCCGCCTCGCTGCCCGTTCTGGACGGCCAGATTACTCTTGAAGGCTTGCGCGATAAGGCCTTGGTCACCTCGGACACGCTAGCGGTTCCGGTGATTCAAGCGGCGAGCCGTGAAGATGCTTTTCGCATACTGGGCTATCTGAGCGCACGGGACCGGCTGTTTCAGATGGATTTAATGCGGCGGAAAAGCGCCGGACGCTTGGCGGAAGTGTTCGGTCCAGCGGCCGTGGAGGCGGATCAGCGGCAACGATCCTTGCGCCTGGAACACGCTGCGGCAGAGGTTTCCAGGCGGTTGCCGGAAAAGCAACTGATGACTCTCAAAGCCTATGCGGAAGGCGTTAATAGCTTTATCCGCGCCATGAAGACGCCGCCCTTCGAATGTTGGCTGCTCGATTACCGGCCCGAGCTCTGGCGCATCGAGGACAGTTTGTTGGTCGCTCTCGGCATGTTTCAAACGCTGAGTTGGCAAGATCACGACGAGCGCATGCTGACCGTCATGAGCAAAACCTTGCCGCTGGATTTAGTGGCTTTTCTGACGCCCGATACGGACGAGCATACAGCCAAGCTGCTCGGCAATACGCCATCTTTCCGGCCGCCACTCCCTGTTCCGGTTGAAGCCTTGGCAGCGGTTATCCGCGGCGCGCATGCCGAGAACCTCAGCGGTCTGATAAAGGCAGGCGATGTTCTCCCGGGCTCGAACAATTGGGCGGTCAACCGCTTTAGAACGCGAGACGGTCGGGCGATATTGGCAAACGATATGCACCTGAAGCTCGGCGTACCGAACATTTGGTATCGAGCCGTTCTGCGCTACGCGGGAGTGAATCTGGCGGGCGTGACCTTGCCGGGCGTTCCCCTGTTGGTGGTAGGCAGCAACGGGCATATCGCGTGGGGATTCACCAACGTAAACGCCGATTTGCTCGATCTCGTCCAGCTCGAGGTCAATCCGGAAAATCCCGAGCAATATCGCACGCCGCAAGGCTGGCGAGAGTTTGCGGTGGACAATGAGTTGATCCGCGTGAAAAAGGGCTCCGATGTCGCAATCCAGATCAAAAGCACGATCTGGGGTCCACTGTCACCCGTCCCATTGATGAATCAGCCGGTAGCGATTCATTGGACGGCGTTGGAGCCTGAGGCCGTTAATCTGGGCCTGCTCGAGATGGATCAGGCCAAGACCCTGGAAAGTGCGATCCAGGTCATGAACCGCGCCGGAGCGCCGCCGCAAAACGTACTGCTGGCGGATGATTGTGGCCGCATCGCCTGGACCTACCTCGGGGTTTTCCCGCGCCGTAAGGGGTTCGACGGTTCCATCACGCTCCCTTGGTCTGATCGCCTCCGGGGCTGGGAAGGTTATCTTTCCCCCGATGAGTTGCCGCGTATCATCGATCCGCCCTCAGGCTTCCTGGCGACCGCGAATAACCGAATGTTGGGCACGAATTATCCTTATCCCATTGGCCATAACTTTTCCCCCGGCTATCGCGCTTTTCGCATTAGCGAGCGGCTGCAGGCGATGCGGCAGGCGACCGAGAAAGAGTTATTCGGATTGCAACTGGATACGGTTTCGCAGTTTTATGATTTCTATCGTGAGCTCGCCTTGTCCACGCTGGCAGAAGGGGCAATCGTGCACGATCCTTCTCTGCGGGAGATCAGTCGCTATATCGAAGCATGGAATGGGCGCGCCGACGTCGATAGCAAGGGAATTGGACTCTTGGCCCAATTTCGCCTGGATCTCGCGCAAACGGTTCTTGCACCGCTGTTAAGCCGGTGTCGGCAGGCCGATCCAGATTTTTTCTATCAATGGCACATGATGGACGTACCGTTGCGCGCCCTACTCAAAACGAAGATACCGCGAGTACTGCCCGACTTGCGTTACAAGAGTTGGGACGAGCTCATCGTGAGCGTACTGAAATCGAGCGCCGCCACCTTGAAACGATTATACGCAGTGGAATCACTCGATGAGCTCGACTGGGGACGCATCAATCGGACTCGGCTCAGGCATCCCGTCAGTCGCGCCATGCCCGTGCTCGGTCGGCTTCTAGACATGCAGACAGAAGATTTGGCCGGTTGTGAAAGCTGTGTGCGCGTCGCCAACCGCGATTTCGGCGCCAGCGAACGCATGGTGGTTTCACCGAAATGGTCTGCGGACGGCATTCTACAAATGCCGGGCGGGCAATCCGGTCATCCGTTGTCGAAGCACTACCGCGATCAGCAGGCGGATTGGGTAAACGGCACCCCTTTGAGCTTCGCCCCGGCTTTGCTGGAACATACTTTGAGTTTCTTGCCGGCGTATCGCTAATGTTGTCAACGAGAACTGGGCAGCGCGGAGAGAAATTCGGTGACGGATTGAGGCCGCTGCGAGGACTCGACTTCCATCGCCCAATCGACGGCCTCAAGCAGCGCCGGCGGATATTTGCGTCGGAACGCCTTGGCGGCGGGCGCCATCGAATTCTTTTTGGTGCGTTCTGGAGCGGACAGCGGTGCCGTGCCATCGAGGCACATGCGCATGGTCGCGCCGACGGCGTAGATATCGCTCCAGGGCCCCAGCTTTCCATCTGCTTGATATTGTTCTATGGGCGAGAAACCATTGGTCAAAACTTTGCCAGGTCGCCATTGGCCGATACCCGGATAAGCCTGTGCAGCGCCAAAGTCCAGTAACAATGGAGCCCCGCCAGGGCGGATAAGGATATTTTGCGGTTTGATGTCGAGATGGAGCAAGGCTTGCTCGTGGATCGTTTTCAGGCCATCGAGCAGTAAAGGAAATACCGTCATCAAAAAATGCTCGCTGAGACTACCCTTTTTTTCTTTTATGTAATAGGCGAGAATCTTTCCGTAATCGTATGTCATCACCAAGTAAACGGTGCCGTTCGCGCGCAAAAAATTCAGGACTTCGACGATATTGGGGTGTTTTAACCTGCTGAGTACCATGGCCTCTTCGAGAAATAGCTTACGCCCACGCAGGAACGCCGAGTGGACCTCCTCAGTCACGGGGACGACTTCATTTTGCCGGGTGCGACAAGCGAGTCTACGCGGCAGATATTCCTTAATCACCACTCGACGCTGATCCGCCACCTGACGGGCTAGGTAGACCGCGCTGAAACCTCCGCCCGCTAAAGGACACTCGATGATGTATTGATCGACGAGGGTCCCTGCCAGTAGGAAATTTTCGAATTTCGCCCCGTCTTGCATTGCTATGACAGAAGAGTTTCTCATGATCGGGTATTCAGCTTATATTGAACCGCACCTTGTTCTTGCCACAGTATAGGTAGTGATGATGCTACGTAGTATGACCGCGTTCTCAGACTGCGAGACCGCACTCAGCGGATGGATTTTCAGTTGGGAAGTGCGTTCCGTTAATCATCGTTATCTCGATATCGCGCTGCGGTTGCCAGAAACGTTCCACTACCTGGAGCCTCACGTACGGGCCACTCTTGCCGATTATCTCAAACGCGGCAAAGTCGATTGCAGCTTGCTCTGTAAAAAAACCGCAGCGGCCGCGACGAGGCTGCAGATTGACCGTGGCCTGATACGAGAGCTGCTCACGGCATCGCAGGAAATCGAAGCATTGATGGTTAAGTCGGCTCCCTTGAGCGCCCTCGAATTGATTCGATGGCCGGGCGTATTGTCCGAACGCGCTGTCGATCGAGAGAGTCTCGAGAGGCCATTGCTCGATTTGTTGCAGCAGGCATTGAAGAAGTTGACTCAGGCACGCGAGTTAGAGGGCAAGCATATTGCTTTGGTAATCGAGGAACGCTGTGTACAGATGCATGAGCAGATCGCTCGGATGCATCAGCTCCTGCCAGACAGCCTGAAGGGCATTCGGCAAAAGATCATTGCACGCATGACCGAAATTAGCGCTCGTCCGGATGAGAATCGCCTGGAACAAGAACTGGTCTATCTGACCCAGAAACTAGATATTTCCGAAGAGATCGATCGCCTGGATGCCCACATAATGGAAGTCAAACGGCTGTTGAACGTGCCGGAGCCAGTAGGCCGGCGGCTCGATTTCTTGATGCAGGAGATGAACCGAGAGGCCAATACGCTGGCTTCGAAGGCGGCTGATCTCGCGCTGACACGGGCTGCAGTGGAAATCAAGGTGCTTATTGAGCAGATGCGCGAGCAGATCCAAAACGTAGAGTAGGCCGCCATGACGAACGGTGCTTTATTTGTGGTATCGGCGCCATCGGGAGCCGGAAAAACCAGCCTGGTGAATGGATTAAGAGCCTGTCTCGACGGTATCGTTGTTTCCGTTTCGCATACGACTCGAGCAAAACGTCCAGGCGAAGAACAAGGTCGTGATTATTTTTTCATCGATCCTCCTGCATTCGAAAAAATGCTCGAAGAAGGAGCATTTTTGGAGTATGCCAAGGTATACGACTTCTATTATGGGACAGCTAGGACAACGGTTGGGGCGGCTCTCGACGAGGGATTGGACCTCGTGCTGGAAATTGACTGGCAAGGCGCACGCCAGATACGTGAACAGATAGAGGGCTGCACTTCGATTTTTATCCTGCCGCCATCCCGACAAGCGCTTGAAGAGCGGTTGCTCGGTCGGGGACAGGACCAACCCGAAATCATTGCACGGCGCATGCAGGATGCAATTACAGAGATGGCGCACTATAGGGAATACGATTATTTGATCGTCAATGCTGATTTTCAAACGGCACTGCATCAGCTCAAAAGCATTGTTCTCGCTAAGCGGGCCGAAACGAGGCGCCAGGTTGATAAGCTGCAAGATCTTATCACCCATCTGCTAGCTTAACTTTGGCTATGCTGCCGCCAGGCACCACCGCAATCATGAACGCTAGGCCAATATTTCTGCCTTGCCCATCCTTGACAAGGTAAAGCGGAGTGATAGACTGCCGGGTACCGAAGGAGCAGGGGTTCTTAGCAAGACGCGGAGAGGCGTTTCGTCACGGTTTGCACAGGCTAAGGACAAGAGTGAACGATAAGGCGTTA